>WJLZ01000100.1 GCA_014728215.1 Chitinivibrionales bacterium | reverse complement strand
TGCACTCAAATTAAGGTGCTTTTCCGCATCCTAGGGACGGAGTTGCATATGTTGCATTATTTATCTCCCCGCTAAACCGGCTTCGCCGGAGAGGTCAGACGTCAGCCGGAATCGATCTTGATATATTGCGAAAAACATACGAAAAAATCGTAGAAGTTACCAACTGAGAGTTTAAACGCCATACATGCCGTCATCTTTGAGGTGGCGGAAACATTCGGCGAGCTTCGCCCCGATGTCAATTTTTTGCAGAAAACGCTCAAAACGAATCAAACCGGCAAAGCTAGTCATTTTTTGTGATTCAAATCGTACCTGCTGGAAGATTTTGTGTCGCTTTCTTGTTGCGGAAATACTATTTATGATATTGAGCGTTTCCTTTGTTATGTGTCTTAACTTGTCAATTAAAAAAAATAAGTGGAAACACTCATTTCCTTTTGTAATCTCCCAAAAATGTGCCCGGCTGGACCTAACTGAATGATAGTTTTGCATGGGTGCAAAACCATATCTGTGAAAAGTGTGTGATTGGACGGCGACAATTATACTTACCCTTAACGACAATTAAAAGTTCCCATGAGGAGATTTATTAATATCCTGATTTAACAATGTCTTCAAAGGGGGGTGGGGGAAACCCCCTCTTCTGCTGCTTTTAAGCACTGAAGCTTGTTTTTAGGAGAGTCATTGCCTATGTTGGTCTTCAAGATGTAAATCGATTGTAAAAAGCCGCATGTGTCGAAGTGGCATGCGATGGTCACATTCCGAAGGACAGAAGATACTGGATATTCGCACAATTGTAAAATCAAATAGATGGGATGCGGCCTGGGATTGTTATAAATCATATGCTAAAGTCGCGTAAAATGGAGACTGCGCCCAGAAATACAAGAAATGCTCTTTTGGGAAATAATTTAAAATAAGTCTTGACAAAAGCCGTTTAGCATTGTAGATTTTTAGTGCTCATTTAATACTTTAAAAAGGATGCGATATGGAATTAACCGGTGCATTTAAAGCCTATGATGTATTTACACTTGAAGGGCAGCTCAAGATTGACAGCATTCCCCGTGTAAGCCCGAAACTCCAGTCTCATATTCTGTCAAACCCGGAAAAAGATTTGATTCTGGATCTTTCAAACACAGGTTTTGTAGATTCCAGCGCAATCCGTCTGCTGGTTAATCTGAAGAAAAAAAAAGAGGAGACCAACAGAAAACTGTATATCCTTTCTCCCTCCGAACGGGTCAGGGAAATGTTTCAAAGTGTTAATCTTACCAATGTAATGGACATTGTAGATTCGTGTGAGCAGGTTTATTCCCGGGCATTGGGGGCGCAGGTGAGAAAATACGAACCCTATACCCGTTCCGAACGAGAGTTTCGCCGTATGGATCTTTTCTGTCCTTCCTGCAGTTCATCTCATGTCGTTGGTTACAGTATTGATCCCTATGCCTGTGAATGGCAATGGAGCGAATGGAAATGGGAAGGCGACGAGCTTTTCCCTCATGCAACGTTAAAGGAAAGCGGTATTGAATTTGATTTCTTTGCTTTGCAACCAATCATCTGCCCCGAATGCTGGATTTGTTCTATCGAGCCCGATTGGTTCAGTGCCCGCAAGGATTCTGAAATAGCAATTCATTCCATACTTGAACCTTCTCAAATAAGCCGGCTGCAAAAAACACGAAAAGCGAGAAACGGCATAATGCAAACCGGGGCGGTGATAACCGACGCTTATTTTTCCCATCCACGAGATAATGAAGTCTGCTATCTGATTTATTGCCTTGCCGCAGATTGCGTCGAACGGGTTGAGACCTATAACAATTTTCATCGTGGATTTTACCACTATTGTGCTTCAAAATATGCGCACACCTCAAAAGTAAAGGATACCCTGAGTAAGGCCAGGACATGGCTTAAAAGCGCAATGGATGATGAAATGGCGTATAACAATTCCGAATATGCAAAAGTGCTTTTCATGATGATGAA
Organism: Chitinivibrionales bacterium; assembly: GCA_014728215.1. NCBI lineage: Bacteria > Pseudomonadati > Fibrobacterota > Chitinivibrionia > Chitinivibrionales > Chitinivibrionales bacterium. The sequence goes on along the minus strand of WJLZ01000100.1, from coordinate 37,173 downwards.
TATTGGTTATTATCTGGATAAAAAAAACGAATCCTATGCTGCATTCGACCGGCTTACCGATTTGACCAACAAAATTCAACCTGGAATGATGCCTTCCTACGATGATCCCCATTTCTGGTACACCCAGGCAAAACGAATATATGCGCGGAAAGAATCCGAATAAGATTCCAGGTCCCGGCTGATAATTCTTTTCCACCATATTTCCTGCATTGGTTGTGCGAGATATTTATTTTGTGGTCCGGCATTGTTGTTGCAATTAATCTGAATCGTTTTGTAATAATTGCGCGTAACTCGCAGGGAGGTACTATGCGAATCGTTGTCCTTTTATCGCTTTTGATCGTTAATCCGCGGCTTTTTGCCCAATCCGATTCTGCCGTGGAAAAGAATCCCGATCGCTGGCTTATGTCTACCAATACAAATCTGACCGTCAATCAGAATGCCTACAGTGAGAGCTGGATGGGGGGTGAGCAGAGCAATTTTTCATGGGCCGTTCATTTGAATGCAAAGGCTGAAAAGCAGTTTAATCCCCGGGTACACAATGAAAACACCTTGAAACTGGCCTTCGGCCAGACCCAGATCGGCGAGCAGGACTCAAGTGGTGAATGGCACTGGTCTCGCCCTCAGAAATCGACCGACCTTATCGATTTTGAATCGGTGTTGAAATTTACGCTGAAAACAGTGATCGATCCGTTCGTTGCCGGACGTCTGGTATCGCAGTTTTATGACCTCCGCGATCCTGTAAACGAACGGTACATAAATCCACTTGAGATTACCGAAAGCTTTGGTGTTGCACGGCAACTGCTTAAAAAAGAAGATGTTCTTACCTGGAATGGCCGATTAGGTGGCGCCGTAAGGCAGTATGTCGACCGGGATGCATGGAATACCGATCTTATCCCCACTCAAAAGAAAACCGAATTTACCAATGATGGCGGAATTGAACTGGTGACTGAACTCACGGCAAATAACAGAGAAAAATGGTGGGAGTTTTCAACCCTTTTGAGGGTCTATGAGGCCCTTCTTTATTCCGACAGCGATGAATATCGGAAATTAGCCGGGAAAGATCCCGACGATAACACCGAACCCGATGATTGGCGGTATCCTGATGTTAACTGGGAAAACAGCCTGAATATCAATTTCACAAAGTATATCATGCTCAATGTATACCTTCAATTGATATACGATCGAGATAAGCAACCGGATATGTACAAAAATAGTCCCCAGTTAAAAGAAACGATGTCCCTGGGGCTTACTTTTAATTTTAAGAACCATTAATGGGGATAATTTACCGGTTGTTCCATTTGTGCTGCTTTTTTCTTCCGAAACAGAGACGGTGTACCATAAATTCCAAAGAACAATTTAATTTGTTGCAGCATATCTATAAGCAATTGAAAAACTAAATTTTTATATTTCTATTCATACTACCCCTCTCAAGTATTTATATTTATGTGTAGAATACATTGGGGGGTATTCTTTTAGTGCGGCAAGAACAGACAAACTAAATTACTATTAAAGAAGGAGGTTGGTTATGCAACGGACGTTGCGTTTTGTGGTACCTTTGCTTGCATTTATTGTTTCATCATCCTTTGCTTCTATTAAGCTGCATATCGCCGGCACGTCAGAGCTTGAAGCCGCGCTGGGGAAGGGAAGCGATTCTTTATGGTTCAGAACCGCAGCCTACGACTCAATGTTGTCCGGCGCCGTTGAGGTTTCACCGGCCCTTGATGTCACCGACTCCGAGGCAATCTGGGCAGATTCGGTTTATACATCCGGTCCCAATGTCTACGCAAACAAGATGCCCAATCCCATGCAGTGGAAATTCGACAATTATCTCGTGGTTGGTGTTGCCGAAGATTTTCAGGTGCCCGAAGACGGCGAATATGTTTTTACCATCAAGGCTGATAATGGGTTGTTTATCGAAATCGACGGTCAGATTATCAGCGATAATCCTTCGGAAAATTTCATGTACGCTACTCTTGGTGAAGATTTAGATCCTGGACTGGGCGCCGATGGGATTCCCGCGGCTGAAGAATATCAGGCAACAGTAACTCTCACCGCCGGATCTCATGATTTTAAAATTTACTTCTGGGAAGGATCCAGCAATACAAAAGCCGAACTCTGGTGGAAAAAACCCGGTGAAACCGATTCGGTTGTCGTTCCGGCGTCGGCATTTCCTCCTCGACGGGATTTCTGTGAATTTGAGATTGAATGGATCGATCCGGAATGTGCGCCCGGTGATGACGATGTTCCTACCCCGCTCACCCTTCCTTTCCGGTACCCCCCAAAACCCTGTGTCGAACCGCCAGATACGATCTGGTATGTCTACGACTTCTTTGAAGAGGGCGGCACTCCCGACGGTGAGGACATCCGCACTACCGAAGCTGTCTACGAGACCACTTTTGTGACTTGCCAGGAGCAGGAAGTTGTTGAGTATGTCGTCTGGGCCGAAACCAACGACGGCAGACAGTCGCAGGTCTACGAAGGGTCATGTAACGTGATCTATGTTTATGGTCCCGATACGGCGGAGTGTGGGACCCACGCACTTGAGTGGGGCCTCAGTCAGGACGCTACACTGAAACTCGAGAAAGAAGCGAAAAGTCAGGTCTTTAACGTAAAAGGACAGCGGGTCAACGACAAGGTGTTGCTCGATGCAAACAAAACGCTTCCCGCCAGTGGTCAATATATCATCAAACAAGAGGCCGTTGATTCGAAGAAGGCCCGTCTGCGGAAAAAATCCGCCGTTAAATAGCGCCTCCTTAGTATGAGTAATCATTGAAGGCCCGGGATGTTTCGTCCCGGGCTTTTTTTACCCGTATTCCTTTCATTACACCCCGCCAATCATTGTGAATAAGGTTGCCGGCATGCTCCCGTGCGGGCTGTTTGAGTGGTAATTTCGATATTCGTTCCAGCCCCGCATCACGGAAATCTCAAAGGAGGAGTGCGCGGCGAGTCCCCTTCGACGACGTCCTCGAGCGTACTGCCGGTGATCGCATGAGAAGCCCTTCGGGGCAGGAGAACGAAAAATCAAAAAGAGCGGGCCCTACCTCCCCAGCACAATTTTTCGTGTCAGGGTAGTCGTTCCGGCTTTGACACGGAGCATGTAGATACCGGATGCCTGTCCTGCCGTGGTGATCATACAGCTGGTCTGGTTTCGTGCATCGACCCGTTGGGCCACCGAACCGTTAGGCCTGAGGAGCGTGACACTGAAATTCGAGCTGTAGTGAGGAACTGCCACTGAAATTCCATTATTCAAAGTGTTCACGGCAATTCGCTGGGGAAGTATTGATTTTTTCTTTTGAACGACATCCACGGCGTTTGTGAAAAGTTGTGACTGGGGTAATACCTGCTGTGGCTGGGTCTGGCTGTACCAGTCGACACTGAGATTTTTGCCCCCGGTGAATTCAATCCTAATAGGATAGGCCTGTCCTCCCTGGAGGGGAATAAAATCACCGAAATGTACCTTCTGATAGGTGGGAGCGGATTCGGTGAGGACCTGTGTATTGTCCACCCATATTTTTACTGTCCCGGTAGCATCGGCGCAGAAACGGTATTCTTCGGAAAAGAGGGGTACCACCCAGCCGGTCAGGCGGACATTGGTTTCCGAGGTCCAGTCGAGACCGGGGTAGGGTTCGACTTTTGTTTCGGTGGGAGTCCCTGTGAGGGCGCTCGTCGAATAGTATTCGGCAGTGAGGCCGTCGCCGTTCATGAAAAGATCTTCAAAATAGTGGATCAGATCGGGATCCCAGATTATTTCTTCGGGCCACTCATACTCACTGTTTTCCTGTCCCGGAGTATGCCAGGGAAAGTCGTCGAGTAACCCCGTCTCATCGATACTGAAGCCTCGGTTCTGAGCGATTCGTTGAGCAGCCGAGCGGGTAAAGGGAAGGGGCTGCCCGAAACCCTCGACATACCAGTTGACCATATCCAGGCAGTTATAGGCTGCGTTATCGGTGATTTCAGGGTTCGCGCCCGCATCGGGATAAATACAGTGGCGCTGAGAGAGACCGCAGAATCCCGCGGGGTCCTCGTGGGTATCCCCGCCCCTGCCGGCGCAGGTAATGTGATAGAGATCGTGAAACAGGTTGTTATCCAGGATATTCCCCCGGCTGGGATGCCAGCTCTCGTAGGCGCCAAGATCGACCGTCGAGTGGGTCACGTGGGAAATATCGTTATACCGCATGATGTTATTGTCGCACAGAAGCATTTGCTCGGTGACGTCTACCCCCCAGACGCCGGTCCGCTGTCCTTTCATCGACAAAGCATACCGGGGACCGTTACGGATCTCATTGTGCGTGATTTCATTATCGCCGCTCTGGTACAATCCAACGCCTGCAACACCACTGGAAAGTTTGCCGTAATTATGGATGTAATTGTTTGAAATGGTGTTAAAGCTGTTGATGTAATCCCAGGGGCCGGCGCTGACACAGTAGCTGGTGAGAAAGACCCCATGATGATTACATCCTTCAACCCAGCACCCATAGAGGGTGTTGTGTTTCGCATAGTAATTGAAGAGCACTCCCTGCGTACCGGCATTGAAAATTTTGCAGAATTTGACCGTGCAGTACTCGGCATTTTCAAAATGGACCAGTCCGTGGCGCATTTCATCGATTTCACAGTTGTTTTCGTGGTCCTCATCGCCGGGGGAAGATGGTGATGTCTTACTGGAATAGGCCTCGGCCGGTGAATTCGAAGTTGAAATGGTCAGATTCTCAAGTGAGATATACTTCACCGGATTCGAAGGTGAGCTTCCCCGGAATTCGATCGTACGTTTCATTGTGGCGCCCACGACAACCTGCTCTTCGATGGGGGTATTTTTAGGCCAATAGTAGACATAGCCGTCGTCGGAGATGGCCCATTCACCCGGTTGGTCGATAAAATCTATTGATCCTTCGGCCCAATACCTGGTCGTTGGGTTGGTGTTGGGCTCAACGGTAATGACCTTATTGGTATAATCGACATTACTGACAGGGCGGGCATCGGTGAACCATCCCGGACCAAAAACCAGACGGGCATGGCTGTATTCCCAATTGTCGGGAAACCATCCGTCTTGATACCGGAAATCGTTGTTTGTTCTGTTTGCCGGGGTTCCGTCGGGGTTAACATGAATGAGGGCGCCCCATCCATGACCTGTCGGGCGTGGGTCCCGGTGGTTGGGGTGACGGGCATGGGATGACCGTTTGCCGTTTTCCGAAAGGTTCCAGAATACCCAGTCGGGATCCGAAAGCGGGGCACGGTAAATAGTTCCGTTCAACGGAAACTGGGGAATACCCGGCGTCTTTCCTTCAATCTGTTCATAAACTTCCCACCCGGTAATTCGTTTGCCGCCATAGATAACGGCTTCTTCACCGTCGGCGCTTTTCCACAGAACCGGATTCTGTTCGGCGCCTGCATCATTTTCATCGAAACGAAGGGTGCTGTCGAGATAATAGTTTCCCTCCCGAAGGATCACGGTCTTTGCTTCGCCGCCAATATTTCTGCAGGCCTGTTGGGCCTGATGCAGGGTCTTGAAGGGGCTCGATTGCGAACCGTCATTGGAATCGTCGCCGTCGGGAGAAACATAAAAGGTAGCCGACCAGGCGACTGAAAGGAACAGAAAAACATTGATAAGGCACTTCATAAAGCCTCCTCGATACAAATTGAGAGATAATAAATTGCCTGATTGAATAGTGGGCTCAAGAAAAATTGTGTGTTCGAAACCGTAGGGTGAAAAAAGAAAGGAGTGAAAATCCAGACGGCCCTTTTACTGAACACGATACCCCGGTTTATCCACTTTTGCTGAAAGTCTTCCTTTTACCTCACTCTATATAATCTAATACAAAACCGGCAAAAATTCAGCCGAAATGGAAAAAAGTCAAAATTGTACGTCAAAGCGTATCATGTAATTGAGGGAAGTTCCGGCTTCGCTTTCGATACCTTGAATATAGAGATGAGTATCGACATTCTGGAGGATGTCGTAATAATAGTTTATGGTACCGATTAATCGACGGTCGGTTATGTTGCCGATTATACTCGCCGAGAGGTTCATGATATCGTTGATCACATATTGAGTGGAGCCGAAGATAGTATGGTTTCCCCAGAGATATTCGTTGTAACCGGGTTCTTTGTACAGATATTCCCCCACAAATATCCAGCGATCGTCGATCGAGTAATCCAAGCCAAACATTCCTTCGAAGAACTCGGTTTTCCGGTCATGGTCATAGTGCACGACAGCTTCACCATAGGCGCCGGTGATGATATCTCCCTTGAAGGCAAATCCCGCGGTGGTTTCGGTGGTTTTAAAAGGGGAATCACCTGCGTCTTTATGGAGCCCGATCAGGCTGAGGTCAAAATCCGCCAGGGTACCGAAAATTTTAATTGCTCCTGAATAAGAGTTGTCAAATTGGGGTATTCCCGCCACGATGTCGCAGCCGGAAAGGGGACCGAAGGGAAACCGGAAGGTGACAATATCGCTTCCGGAGCGGCGGAAATCCAGATCGGTAATATCGACCGTTGAAAAAATATCCACGGGAGAGAAAAGTGTTCCCTTTCCGAAATTGATTATCTGACGGCCGATAGTTATGTCGACAAAGGGAAGGTAAAAGGAGAGTGAGAGTTTTCTGAAATCGAGGAGGACCGGCGTTCCTCTGAGCGAAAAGAGGCTCACCATGCTCCGGGTGGCGCTGTCGGAAACCGATTCCGTCGGGAGCAGGCCGCTCAATTGTTCTCCCGCAGTGCCGTAGGGGATAATCAGATCGAGAAGCCCTTCGACTTTGCCGAATCTTCGATTACGATTTTTAAACGAGAGTGACAGGGTCGAAAATCCCGTGAAATCGAACTCATCGGTCCCGGGTTCATTGTAATGCTGGACAATCCCAAGATCCGAGTACATGGAACCGTGAAATTCCAGCCCCGATTTCTCAGCAGCACCGGCAAAACAGGCTGCTGAAAGAACTACTGCCACCCTAAGCAATCTTTTTTTCATTGTATCTACCATCATCATCCATCCTTCACCTATCGTCGCAAATACCGCATCGAAAAGGTCGACTCATTCATAGGTTTATCGAATTCAATGTTCCTCATGGTAAATATTGTCTTGCTGTTTTTGCGCAGCTTGTTAACCATCTCGACCTTGACCGGAAAATCCCGATCGCCGATTTTCTTTATCTCCAGGGTTCTGGAGGTTTTGAGCAGTTTCCCGCTTTTGGCATACATCTCTTCCTTGATCTGCACAAAATTCGACTTTGTCACCCACATTTTGCGCTTGAAATAGGGGACATCCTTGACCTTGGCGTCGAGTTTTATCACATAGCAGTCGTAGCCGTCGATTGTTTCTTCCCCCACACGCTGAATGTCGTATTTATCTGAGAGTTTGTCGGATTCCAGCGCGTCTTCATAAGAGACGTCCGAACCCATCATCCCTTCCTTGAGCATGTGTCCCGATATCTTGACTACATCTTCCTCCTCGGGAAAATAGATCCAGAGCTTATCGTCGATCATGAGGTATTTGGTCCCTTCATCGGCGGGGTTGAGGAATGTGACGATCGCCTTTTCCTTTTTACCGGCCATCGCTTTGGCCGACATTTGTTTAGTCCGCACTTCATCGTCGATATGGATCTCCATGATTCCTTTGTAGGAAATCGTTGTGTGGTTCCGGTTTTGGTCCATTTTTTCGAGGATCTCCTCGCCCGTCAACGCAAAAGAGGGCGCGGCGGCGATGAGAGCGACAAGCATCAGATTTCGTATCATGGTAAACTCCTTGTGGTTGGTAAATTCCAAATATCAGATTTCAAATAACACCTGTGGAAACCAAAACGACTCATGGCTTTGAAAGCCATGCCACGCATGATAGTTATAGCAACTCATGGTCCCCTATACGCTCTTAATCGCATCCACCGCATTCATCCTCGATGCTCTCCATGAGGGGAGTACCGACACGGCCGCCGACACGATAATACCGATCATGAGAACGTAGACAACACTCAGGGGGCTGATATCGAAATAGAGCACCGAATCCATGGGAAAGTTGAAACCGCCCATCATGGAAGACATATCAAGGCCCTTGAATGCAAACCAGGTATTGATTGCCATACCTACCACCATTCCCACGAGACTACCGATAAGACCAAGAATCATGCCTTCACAGAGAAACAGTAGCATGACTTCTCTGTTGGTTATTCCCATCGATTTGAGAATACCGATCTCCTTGCGGCGTTCCAGAACAACCATCATCATGATATTGGTGATAATAAATGCTCCTAAAAAGGCGATAAAGAAATAGACATAGTTATAGATAGCCGAAGACATTTTTACCATGGCGCCCCACTCACCGTTTTCGGTCCATGAGACGACCGAGAGGTTGTCGCGGTTGGAGAGAAGGTTTCTGATATTTGCGGCGACGGCCTCCGATTTTTTATAATCTTTGAGCATGATGACTATTTGCTGGGTAGCGCCTCCTGTGCGGAGTAGTTTTTTGGCGTCATCAAGCGGTATCTGGAAAATCCGGTCGTCGAGCATGTTAAGGCCGGTCTGGAAGAGCCCCACCACGGTGAATTTGCGGAGGTGAAGGGCATAATCGGCGCCGCGGGTCATGACTTTGAGGGTGTCGCCGACACTCAGGTTGAGGGCCCCGGCAATCCCGGTTCCCACGATGGTTTCCCGCTCATTTTTAATATAGCGGCCGTCGCCGATAATGGAATTCTGCAGAAGAAGCAGTTCCTTTTCCACCTCCGGATCGCCGGCAAGCCCCACGGCACTTTTGTTAAGCCCCCTGTTATTGAGAAGAACACCGATATTAATGCGTTCGGTGATAATGTCCAATTTATTGCCTGTTTGGGGATCATTTTTGATCTTTTTGATAATTGTACCGGGGGCCGAAATATTTTCGGTCACCGGAAAAAATCGGGATTTTTCCTGAAACCCGGTGGTGGTTATGCGGATATGCCCGGTTTCATTCTTGGTCGAATTCTTAACAATCGACTGTATGACTCCTCCGGCAAAACCCCGGAAAAAGGTGACCGCGGCTATGGAAATTGCCACCGACGTAAAGGCCAGGATCGACCGCCGGCGGTTACGGTTGATATTGCGGAAAGCCATCTTGAGCAGGTACAACATTTGATGTTCCTTATCTATTAAACTCCAAAGGTGATATACAAACCAGGTCCTGCGCTCCGCTGGAGCGTAGCGGAAGTCTCCCTCCGCAGGAACCCCCGATCCCTCTCATCGTTACACAAACCTCAAGGCATGGGTGACTTCCATGGATGCCGCTTTTCCGGCCGGGGGAATGCTCGCTATAAGCGCAGTGACCAGGCCAAAGAAAAATGAGCCGATAATAAGCGGGACATTCCATTCCCCGTAGATTGTGCCCCAGACAGGGAAGCCGGTGGTATCGACGGCCATGTCACCATACAGTTTATCCAGGGGCCAACCCCAGGTTGACAGATATACTACGGTAATACATCCCAGTATCACCCCGGCGAGGCTGCCGATAAAGCCAATAATAACGCCTTCGAGCATAAACATATGCATAACCCGATCACCTTCAAATCCAAGGGCGCGCAATACGCCGATCTCGCGAATGCGCTCATACACGCTCATGAGGACCGAGTTGACAATACCTACTCCGGCGATCAGCAGGAAAACCAGCGTCATTCCCGCCCCCCACAGCCGTTTCTGACGGGCAAGTTCCAGCACCCCCGCGCCCAGTTCGGCAAAGGTATAGGTGGTCAGTGAGGGAAATTCGGTCTCCACAATCTGCCGGACTTCTTTCATGTCGGTCAGAAGATTCTTGAAGTTGACCCGCCGTTTAAGCCCGACATTCAGTTCGGTGACCGTGTTTTCGAGGTCTAAGAAGGTATTTGCGGCGTCGTAGGTGATAAAGACGGCGTTTTTATTCAGTTCCGGATCGGTCGTGTTGTAAAGGCCGACTATTTTGAAATCATCGGCGTTACGGGTATCGTATTTCGTGAGTCCGTAGAGGGTAATGAAATCACCGGGTTTGACATTCAGGTCCCCGGCAAGGGTCTTTCCAAGTATGATCTCCTGTTGGTTGTTTTCCGAGAAATACTCACCTTCAAGGTACGGATTCAGCGAAAACACGGCGGTGTCGCTGTGAGGGGCAATCACCGTTCCCGCCACCGGGATCGATTCTTCGTAGTTTGAGAGTTCTCCCAGGAATTGTGTGCGGGGAGTAATTGCCTCGACTCTGTCGTGGTCCTGAATAGCCTGTTTGATCTGATCTCCGACTTGAATACCGTATTCGAGAGGAAAAGATTCTCTGTTTTTGTCATACTTTTGGGTATGTATCTTTACCGCCGAAGTCGAGAGGGTGATCATGTTGTCGATCGATCCCCGGTCGAGTCCGGCCATGAGGGAATCCATGAAGATATACATCCATAACCCGAAAGAGATGATAATACCGGTCAGGATTGTCCGTCGTTTGTGGCGGAGAAGATTGCGGAATGCGATAATAAGGAGCGATTTCATGCCCTATCTCCTTTCATCCGAGGTAATGAGGCCGTCTTTGAGAACGACTTCCCTTTGCGCATGTTTTTGCATCCTGAGATCGTGGGTGGAGAAGACGAAGGTTGTTTGGCGTTCCCGGTTGATTTTCTGCATGAGGGCGATAATTTCTTCGGCTGTTACGGTGTCGAGATTAGCGGTAGGTTCATCGGCAAGCACCACCAGCGGATCTTTGACCAGGGCCCGGGCAATAGCCACTCGCTGCTCCTGGCCGCCCGAAATCTCGCGGGGGAGACGATGTGCCATGGAAGCCAGCCCGACAGCATCGATGATTTCACGGGCCTTGCGGGCCATTGCGGCCTTGCTCAACTTCTTTTCGATCACCATGGGGAGTTCGACATTCTCCTTCACTGTCAGCACCGGAATGAGATTGTAAGACTGGAATATGAATCCGATATTGTCCCTTCGGTACCAAGACAGCTCCTTGTCGGTGAGGGCGCCCAAAGGGCGGTGGTCGTATTCCATGGTTCCCGATGTCGGCGTATCGAGGCAGCCTACAATATTGAGCAGGGTGGTTTTACCGCTGCCCGAGGGACCGACAATCGCGCAGAAATCGCCCCGGTTGATCGACAGATCAACTCCCCGGAGGGCATGAACTTCCCGTTCCCCTTTGTGAAAGGACTTCCTGATTTCCTGCAATTCCAAGAAAGCCATCATAAACTCCTGTTCCTTTATTTCAGGTTTTTTATCAACTGTTCCATTTCGCCGAGATATCTTTTTAACGCGCCTGTTCCCTGTGGCGTTATTTTTGCGGTCGTTAAGGGTTTGTCGTCAACGAATTTTTTCGTTATCTTTACATATCCTGCATTTTTCAGCGTTTTCAACTGTATTGAAAGGTTGCCGGAGGTGAGTTCAAGGCTTTCTTTCAATCGGGTAAAGGAAAGCGAACCGCTTTCGCTTCCGGCAAGACTCGTGAGAATCAGAAGCCGCGAGCGTTCGTGTATAATTTTGTCGTTCAAAGATGGTTGTGAATCATTGGATGCCACGTCTTACTCCCCACGAGGTGTCGTTGTCCATGATGCAATCCCGAAAATTATTAATCCCATCCCTACAGAATAGGAGAGATTAATAAACGGCGACACGTGCGAAAGCAGGAGCGAAATCGCTCCGGTAATCATCATCCAGTATCCCCCCACATAAAATTGCTTTGTCCTGAATAGAGAGCCGTAGGCATTCCAGAGTATTCCCACGCCGATTGAAATAATCGGAACCGATAGTTCAGGATGCCCCTGCGCAATGGAATAAAATGTCAGAAAGAGCATTAATAGTCCAACGGGAATATGGAGCGAGATAAGTATCTGAGAGGCGTGAAGCTCTTTGAAAAGGCCCCAGCCCGTAATAGCAGGCTCCACCGCTCTTGCCGAGCGGGTGAACTGTATCCATTTGTAGGTACCGGTTATAATGATAAACAGTCCGATGAGCGAAAAAAGAAAAATCTTCGTACCCCCGGCAAGGGCGTCGAAGCTTCCGGCCTGCCGGATAAAATAGTCGAACAGAAGGCTTATCAGGATAATGGCGATTCCACCGAAAAGCGAGAGGAGCCAAAATGCCTTGTCCAGGGCTATCTGCTGAAGAACCGGGGTGTTTTTTTGTATCGCCTTTTTTATTAAAGCGAGGTCTTCAAGTAGCTCATTGGCCTGCTTTTCGTTGATGTGGGTCATAGTGTCTCCGCGTATTTAAACAAGTTTATATCATAAACCTGTTAATAATATACCACAATTTCTGAGAATTGTCAACACCTTTGTTGCCGGGACGGGTATTTGTCTGTCTGTTTTTATGGCCTGTTATTTGCTCTCTTTGTTTTCAGGAGATGTGTTTTTGATTACCTGTCGAGGAACGACCTATTTTGGTGGTATACATCGATGTTATCACTACTTTTCAAATAAAGGATTTAACTATGGACCAGGCACATGAAACAGCTCATCGGAACGGGCGATTTGCCCTTTTATTTATAGGAATCGGCGGTTTGCTGGCCCTTGAAAGTTTCACCGACCTTTCATTTATTCATAAATTATGGCCCCTTTTGATTACCATGCTCGGAATAGGTTTCATCGGCATATTCAAGGCCAGGGGGAGGCGTGAAGTCGTCTATCTGATACCGGGAGTTTACCTGATCTGTTTCAGTATTCTTGCATTATTTGCAAATTTTTACTCCTGGTCGATTCTTACCCGGACATGGCCGCTGTTCATCGCCTTTTTAGGGCTGTCCTTTTTTCTCTCCTTTCTTTTTGCCCGGCAGCGGGCATTATATTTGTTGACCGGCTTGATGCTTGTTTCGATTTCTTCGGTCTTTTTCCTGGTTTTTTCGATCAGCGGGCAGTTATGGTGGACCATTTTCATTCTTGCCGGCATGAGTATCCTTATATCTGAGAGGGCCCGATGAATCCGCGTACAAAGAAATCTGTTGTTTTTATCGAGCCGGCCGGAAGCGAAGCGAATGTCTTTGAAAATTATATGCGTCTTCCCCTGACCGGGTGCCTGTATCTGGGTACCATTCTGCATAATGCCGGATATCCGGTCAGAATATATAATGAAAACATTTTGTCGCAAAAAATCGATCCCTTTGCGATCCAGGCCGATGTATACTGTATCTCCGCCTTGACTGTCAGCGCAAACAGGGCCAAGCATCTCGCCAACCAGATCAGAAAAGTATATCCCCACGCCAAAATCCTTATCGGAGGCATTCATGCATCATTGCTTCCCCGGGAGTTTGTGGACTGTGCGGACCATGTAATCCAGGGAGAAGCAGAAGCAAATATTGTCGATATTATTGAAGGGGCCTATGAGGAGACAATCATTCAGGGGAAGGCGATCGAAAACATCGAAAACCTCCCGCTTATCGAGTATTCCCTTTTGGAGGGGGTGGAAACGATGAGCATCATTCCGATCATGACCTCACGGGGCTGTCCCTTTGATTGTAATTTCTGCACGGTCACCAAGATTTTCGGCAAGAAATTCCGGATGCAGTCGGCGGAGCGGATCGTCGAGGAAATCAAGCATGCCCTGAAGTTCTTTAAAACGCGGGATATTTTTTTCTATGATGATAATTTTTCGGCAAACAAGAAGCGTGTCGAACGCCTCTGCGATCTGATCGAGCAGGAAAAACTCGACATTTCCTGGACTGCCCAGGTACGCTCGGATATTTCCAAAAGTCCCGAGCTGATCGGCAGGATGGAACGGACCGGATGCCGATTCTTTTTTATCGGATTCGAATCGATCAACGATGCGACCTTGAAGGCACTGCATAAATCGCAGACAAAAAGTGATATCGAAAAGGCAATCGACATTATTCATAAAAAAGGAATAAGCATCCATGGTATGTTCATGTTTGGTGAAGACAACGATACGCCCGCCACGATTCACGAAACAGTCGATTTTGCCATTCACCATCATATCGACACCGTGCAATTCATGATCCTGACCCCATTCCCCGGTACGCAGGTGTATGAAAAAATTGAAAACGAGAACCGCCTCTACCATACCCGATGGGAATTTTTCAATGGTATGTACCTGGTGTTTCAGCCAAAGTCGATGAGTGCCTCCGTTCTTCAGAAGGAAGTGCTTATTGCATACAGGAAATTCTATTCCCTTCCACGGGTAATGATGGAGGGGTTGAAGCAATTGGCCAATGTTGTTCTCGATGCCCTTGTCTGGGATTTTCAGCGGGTTTTGCGGTATGGCTTTTTCAGTCTGATGGTCAAGGCGGGCGGGACCTTTCTGGTAAAGCAGTATATCACGATTTATGAAGAGTATATTCAATTTCTTGAAGATATACGGAAACCTTCATAGATATTTGTTTTGTAAATAAGCAACATTTTCATTGCAGAGCTGTGCTATTCGGCGGGAATAAATAATCCCTTTGGAATACGCAAAAAGAATAATTTTTAACAGTATCCCTGGATCATATGCCGGCCCTCCGGTTTCATCGTTCCGGTACCGATCATCGAATACAGACATGTCCAGGGAATCAATTACATCACTCAGCGTATGCTCGAATGTCCCGGGAAGAACCTGCCGATCATATGATATCGCCACCATCTTCGTTTGCTCGTATGAATAATCCTTATAGTGTGCCATAATTCCACCTTTCCTTATACATTGCAATAATACAAGGAAAAAAAGTTTTGTTTACAATAGAAAGTTAAATATATATGGGCTTTTTCTACAGTCTCGTTGTTTGTCTTTTGCCGGCCAGATCATTTTTTGCTACCATGTTTTCGCAATTCTGCGCGCGCTCTTTCTCTTCCAAAGGCTACAATTCATTCAAAAAAATGGGCTGGCCGGCTATTGCAGCAACAACTAGTAAATATCGAAATTCCCTAAAGTTCAAAATTTTCCAAAAAACCTCCAAAAAACTTCGGCATGAATGGACACAGGGCCTTCAATCCCGAAGTTTTATTTCATTATGAGCGCTTTGGAATGAGGGTTGAGCAGAGGAGCAGGTCAGGACCAGAGCGCGGTATTAAAAGTGATCATTGTCAACTAAAAGAAATATACTAAAAGCCCTTTACGAATCAAACAAAATCAGCAAAATGGAGTGGATTATTTCCCGATTACATAAGTATAGAACGCCGATGACGCTAATGGGGCTGATTATCGCTGATTTTCCGGCATTTTTATTTTTCCGACCGGCGAATATCGGCAGGATCGGCGTAATCAGCGTTCTATTTTGGATAAGGCTGTTGTTTTAAGAATGCGGTAGTGGTGGTCTGCCCAAAAACCACCCGCAATCCGAAATCCATACAGTAACAATGCTCCGGCAACAAAAATATCGCTCTGACAGAAAGAGAAGGTGCTCTGACAACGAAAAACATGCTCTGACAATATCAAAAATTGCTCTGACAATATTAAAAACATCTCTGGCAGTATTAAAAATTGCTCTGACAAGCATGTTTTTGTTTGAAAATGAAATAATCAGCGGAAAATTTAATTATGAAAAGGGCAAATAATATCAAAAAGGGCGTTTTTTTATTGTGTAAGAGCATTGTTGCGGGTTGTAAGAGGTTTTTGCAGCTTGATTAACAGTGCCGGAAAAACCGGCACTGTATTATTGTTACTCTGCAACAGCCGTTTCTTGACTTATCTGGTTTTTAGACCCACTGAAATATGAACTTGCATAATTACTGTTATAATAATCCTGCATATCAAAAAAAGCCGCGGCTGCAAATTGTTTGATATGCGACTGGGCATTGAGACATAAGGTCAGAAGCCGGTTCTTGCGGTCGACTGCTTCATTCTGCGGTACACCACTTTGAACAACATAGCCTTTTTGTTTCAAAAGCGAAACCGCACGAGCAACAGCATCATTCATATACGACTCATCAATTGCCACACCGCCGGGTTTTATTTCCGCTGCATATTCCGGAAAATCCTTAATAAGCGAAACAAAACCGATATTGTCGGTAAGCGTATCAACAATTCCGTCACCCTTCTGAATATTCCGGTAATTCTGCAATGCCCTGCCGTCATCGCTTTTTTCGGTTATATATCCCGCAACAACCGCAAGACGACGGCGGTCCATTTCCGCCTGCGCAAGCAGCCGGTCGAATTCCGACCGCTTTTCCGGCGAATCGGGGGTCACACCCAACCGTTCACCATAAGCAATCGACAACATCTCCAGATAACCACGATACTTCTCCATAACCGACCAGTCAAAACCCGAAGCAACAAGAGCATCACGGTCTTCATCCGCCTGAGCGAGTAAAGCACTGTACTCGCCGATAAACTTATTCATGCCCATGCCCGCCCGACGGTACTTGTCCGGCGAAAGTGCAGCAGCTTCCTGCTCAATCTCATTCCTCAACTCTTCTGAAACAGCCATAATGGCTCCTTTCTGTGAAAAGAAATAATATGAAATGATGGAGTAATGGAATAGTGGAATACCGGAGTGATAGGGTTACAAAGCCCAATACTCCAGTACTCCAAAACCCCAATTCTTTTTCGCTACTGGATTGAAATGATTACTGTTTGTTCTGTTTGATTAAGAATTGCACCAGTTGCGGTAAAAATAACTATACGCGCCACAAGGGCGTATATATGATGTCAATCATGAAGAAAACCGTGTTCCTACAGCACCACTCGATTATAATCCTGACGGCTTCCACTAAATCAACCTTATTTCAATATGTAAATAATAGTAAATGCAAAATGTAAAAGCAAGAACTTTTTTGAAAAAATTTCATTTTTTTATTGCCGGCGAAGTGAAGTTTACAATTTAAAGGAAGGGGGTGCAAAACGATATTTTTCCGGTATTTCCCGGCTTAAAAACTTTTGAGTTGCAAAATGCTTTCAGTCTTTTCCAAAATAGAACGCTAATTACGCTGATCAGAAAGTTAAAAATATCAGTATAATCGGCCAAATTGGTGTCATCGGCGTTCTATAATCAGAATAATTGTATATCGTAAACTTCATTCCTGTTTTTGTGAAATAATTGCGCATTTATGATTCACTGATCAATATTCTTGTATTTAACTCTTACACCATAGACCTGACAAATACTTCCGGTTTAGTATCCTTGCCTTTTATGCGGCTCATTATCAGGCTTCGCTTGTTTTTGTCAAACTTATCCAAAACGGACTAAGCCTTTGAGCCTTTTGCAAGCAAAACATAAACAATATCGGCAATACGTGCTGCCATAAGGGGGGGGACAGCATTGCCGATTTGCTTTGCAATCTCTATCTTGGTTCCCATAAAAACGAAAGGATCTGGAAAAGATTGAAATCGTGCCGCTTCTCTATGCGTTATCGGTCTATGCTGTTCCGGATGTAAGTATCGGCCCTTTTCCGGTTTGTAAAATTCAGTCCTCATAGTAAAAGCCGGCCTGTTCCACCATAATCTGCCGAACAAGTCGGTCCCACCCGATTTTTTTCGAATCCAGCATTGTGGAGTTAATTCAGGTGCTCGTTTTTGAAGGTCGAATCTATTCATACCTTCCTTAGGAATTGAACGATATCTTTTCATGCTCATCGGCGTGGGTGTTCTGCCGAAATGAAGGTCTAATGGCGGAGCAACATCACGGATGTCTGTCCCGGTGGGAGGAGGTAAATCGGATATAGCGTCCCGGACAGTTTGCCATTTTGCCGGCGACGGAAGGAAATCTGTACCTCCTGAAAAGTCTAATTTGCTCTGATAGTGGCCATTACCATTAGGATTATAATGCGTCCTGCGAGGAGGAAATAGAAATGATGGGTCTCCAACTCGTGAGCCAATTATTATTGCCCTTATTCGTGTTTGTGGAACCCCATAATCCGCAGCACAAATCTTGCCGGAATCAACTTTGAAACCAAGTTTTTCCGCGATACCGACAATCTCGCCATGTTCGAAAGTTCCGAGCAATTGCGGAACATTTTCTATCACAAAGACTTTCGCATCGCTTCTTTCAACAACTTCTAAATATGGCCGCCATAATTGCCGCCGGAGATCATTATCCCGGTTCCGATTTAAGAGGCTGAAACCTTGGCATGGAGGGCCTCCAATTACAACATCTGCCTTGGGGATTGTTACGGTTTTATCTTCTAAAATATCTACAATATCTCCGGCATGGCAGTGGTTCCCGAAATTTGCGTTATATGTATCTACACAATACTTGTTGAAGTCATTTGCCCAAATCGGCTTAAAATGGTGCCCCAAAGCTTCTGTGAAGCCCAAGGTCATGCCGCCCGCCCCGCAAAACAAGTCAATCAGTTTAAAGGTCGGCTTTTGCTTGGGCAGATCACCTTCGCTTCTTAGACCATAAACCTGCTCGTCTTCCCTACAGAAAAAGGCTTTCGGATCCGGAATTTTATATTTTTTCTGTTTTGCCATAATCTCTTAACTGTTTGTTATTTAATGCTTTAGCCCCAGCTCGGGGCGTGTCTTGGGGGCGCTCTTCTTAAAATACCTTATTTCAAGCTCCAATCATACCCTTTCTTTGCCGCCGACTATAATTTATTGTTATTTACATATTGCAAACATTTTCTCATAGTGAGTAGCCCCATTGTTGGAACTTTTAGTAGCCCCAAATTGCCGAATACATTCTAAGGGATGAACATAAATTCCCTGTACATTTGAACCGTCACATTTCTACTACTAATAATTAGAAATCACCGTTATTATTCATGGAGTTTATATAAAAATCGCACTGGTAAAATCAAAGCAAAATCTTCAAAAATCGCTTGTCAGCAGAAAACAGGCTGAAGGAAAGCTTTCTGCAAAAATCGCTATCCCCTCGAATGCCACCCGAAAATAGTATCGTGCGGTTTGAGATCTTCGGACAGCGGCCGGGAGACCGTATCGAGTTTCTCCCGGTCTTCGGGGTCGAGTGACCATCCCACTGTCCCGCAATTTTCTTCAACCTGTTCGGGTCTGGAGGCGCCGGCAATGACCGAAGTAACGCCCTCGCGGTCGAGGAGCCATCTGAGAGCTGTCTGGCTCAGGGATTTGTTGTGTTTTGTCGCGATCTCTTCGAGGCAGTCGACAACGGTGAGGACTTGCGGGAACCGGTCCTTGTCAAACAGACGGTTATAGGCGCGAGGATCATTTGATTTCGGGCGGTCATCGATCGAACGGAACCGTCCTGCTAAAATCCCCTGGGCAAGGGGCGAGTAGGTGAATATCGCGATCGAATGCTTTTTGCATAAAGCAAGGATATTTTTTTCAACCGAGCGCCACAGAAGACTATAGCAGGGCTGGAGCGAATCGATAACCGACAGGTCGCCGTCAAACTCCTCCCATTCCGGCTCCATCCAGTTGGAGACTCCGATCGTCCGGATTTTCCCTTCATCCTTGAGCTTTATCAGTTCATTGATTGTGTCGGCAAGGGGGACATTTTTCGGCGGCCAGTGCTGCTGAAAAAGATCAATATAATCGGTGTTGAGCAGCCGAAGCGATTGTTCGAGACTTCGCCTGATCTTATCCGGACGGCTCATCGTGTGGGTGAATTTCGTGGCGATCACCACCTTGTCCCGTTTCCCTTTAATCGCCTTGGCAACCAGCTCTTCGGAATGCCCGTTGCCGTAGGCCGCTGCGGTATCGAGAAAATTGACGCCCTGATCGAGGGCATGTTCAACTGTCCGGATAAATCGGGTATCATCAGAGGTGGCCCATCCCGAGGCCTGCCAGCAGCCGAGGCAGAGACGGGAAATGGTAATGGGGGGAGTGCCGAAAGTTGTGTGTTCCATAAAAAGAAATTACCCGGGGTTTATGATTATGGACAGCTGATTATACAGGGAAAAGAAAATAATATCCGGTTCGGGGAAGATAATATTCTCAACAGGATAAAAGTACCCCTTACGAGTTTGCACCATGCAGGTATTCTCTTATTCGCTGAAAGCCCGGAACGCTTCCAGCATGCCTGATTTCACCATCCACGATAAGCACCGGGGTCATGAGGATGCCCACCGATTCGGCAATTTTTTCGCAGGGCCTGAGCGCTTCATCCAGCTCCGGACTCCATCGAGCCGCAATGCCGTCAACTTCCGAAGCATAGGGTGAAGTCGGGGGAGGATTTTCGATCAGTGCATAGATCTCGTGCATACCTACCTCGATTCCGACTTTGGTAAGGACATGTTTGGCCGTGCCGGGAATGAGATTTTTTCTTTGGGCAATCTCCCGTGCCCGGGGAGAGTCAAAGCTGATATGATCGAGGGCAACCGATATTCCACTCTCCTCTGCCGCTTTGGTGACCAGAGAGCCCATCAGCGCGCATCGTGGACAGGGCGGCTCGGTTCCGATGACAATAACAGAAACAGTCATAGTATGCTCCTTTTAGGTTTAAGCAAGAATATAAATATCGGTTACCGATATCGGCAGCCTTCAGGCTTATGATGAACCGTTATGTTCTGTCTTTTTTGTTTTTTGATGAGGCGGTTAGTGAAAAGATCCTTGAAATCTCAAAAGGTCTGATATCAGGTATCGGTACTCGGCTTTTCTCTCGATTGTGCAGCAATTAATATATTTTTAAAGATTACCCGTTCAAAATTAACTTCAATCAATTTTGAACGGAGTAGTGGAGTACTCAATAAGCGGTATAGAATAATAAATTCCAGTTTCCATGGCTACTGTTCATAAAGCAATAATCCTTTTCCTGGTACTCGCTCTTGGGCTCCCGCTCCTGTTTTATGTCGACAGCCGGCTTGAGCTGAAGCGGTCATCGCTTATAAAGGCCTCACCGCACGAAGCCCGGGCCATATTCAAAGCCCTTCACCGGAACATCTACAGCGCATTCGATTATTCGACCGAGAGTGAAATCTACGATGCCTTGAGTAAGAGTATTGACGGCGAGCTGCTGACAAAGGTGTATACCGAAGTCTATGAGGGCCTTGTGCTTCGGGAAGAACATCAGGGGGCGCTCACAAAAATATTTTCGGTCGATATTCTCTCTTCAGAACTCATTGAAACAGAGAGGTCGAAAAAAAGCTCAAAGCCCTCCTTCGGGATCCGGTGTACCTGGGAAGTCAACAGTATTCTCAAACATTGGGGCCATTTTCATCCACGAACAAACCGGTACGAAGGGGTCTATACCCTGGTTTTAAATGATGCGGTATGGAAAATAGTCGATAATACGATCCTGTCGCAGAAACGGGTCGACAGGGATTGGACAAATACCATGACCGACAGTCTGGAGATTTTTCTTCAGGAAAATACCAGAGATACGCTCCACAGACGGAGGGAATTTAATTAACCATGATGATAACGGTAAAGGATGCCTCTTTTTCCTATTCACCCGGCAGCTTCAGCATTCATGTTCCCGAAATAACTATTCCTCAGGGAAGTAAAACCGCAATCGTGGGCCCTTCGGGGTGCGGCAAAACAACATTACTGTACCTGATAGCCGGTATTTTGTCTCCGCAAAAGGGGACAATCAGATGTGATAACCAAGTGTTTTCATCCTTACCCGACAAAGAGAAACGGAATTTCCGCATTGCGAATATCGGTTTTGTTTTTCAGGAATTCGAACTTCTGGAATATCTGACCTGTTATGAAAATATCCTTCTTCCGCTCTATGTTTCCGACCAAACGAACGTACCCGCAAAGAGCGGCGACAGGGTCGTTTCCGTTGCAGAGTCTGTGGGCGTTGCGGCCCTTTTGGATAAATATCCGGAGCGCATCTCTCAGGGAGAGCGGCAACGGGTGGCATTGTGCAGAGCCTTGATCAATAATCCATCACTGATTTTAGCCGATGAGCCGACCGGGAACCTTGATCCAAACACGGCGCTTCATATCATGGAGCTTTTGGAGGACCAGGTGACACACAGGAGATGTACATTCTGTATGGTCACGCACGATCATTCCCTTTTAGACAGGTTCGACAGGGTTGTTGATTTTACTTCGTTACTAAAGGGAGAAAGGGCATGAGAGGACTTTTTCACCTTACCGGACGGTATATGATGTATCACTGGGGAAAGACTCTTGTGCTGATTCTTTCTCTGGGGATACTCTTTTTGCTGCCTGTGGCAATCACCTTTCTTGTCAATCATTACAACCGGGTACTGATGATTCGGGCGCAGAAAACGCCGTTGATTATCGGCGCAAAGGGGGACCGGTACGATCTGGTTCTCAAATCGCTCTATTTCTCCACCGATTATAACCGGTCAATTTCAATGGCCGATATCGATTATATCAGAGATCAGGGGTGGGGCACGGTGATTCCGCTTCATGTACGCTTTACTGCCCGGCCTTTTGCGAACGAAACATCACCGGTAACAGCCGCCATTTCGGCCCCCATCGTGGGAACCGAATTGTCCTATTTCGAATTCCGGGATATTGATGCCAACGAGGGCTCTTTTCCTCTCTATCTGGGTGATGCTGTCGTAGGGAAGGAGTTTGCGGAAAAAACGGGCGTCGGCATTGGAGATTATCTTGTCTCGAATCCGAAAACCTTGTATGATCAGGCCCGGACCTATCAGCTCAAAATGCCGGTGGTGGGTATCCTCGAAAAATGCGATTCTCCCGACGACATGGCTGTCTTTGTGGACCTGAAAACAGCATGGGTGATTGAGGGGATCGGCCACGGTCATGAGGACCTGACCGCGATACAGGATCCCGCCATTGTTGATAAAATGCGCAGTAGTGATACAAACGTTGTCGGCACATCGAAGGTGATCCAATATCAGGAGATCACCGCTGCCAATCGTAAAACCTTCCATTTCCATGGTGACCGAGAGCATTTTCCGGCAACCTCCTGCATCCTGGTTCCCGAAAGCGCGAAGATGTATACCATTGCCCGGGGAAGGTTTACGGTCCATGAGACCAGGGATGCACTTGTGCCGGAGATAGTCATTGAAGAGCTTATGGGATTTGTTTTCAGAATCAAGCGATTTTTTGATGCCAATTTTGCGGTTGTGCTGGCGTCAATGGTCTGCTTGACCGCTCTTGTGTTTACGCTTTCCTATCGTTTACGGAAAAGAGAATTCTCGGTGCTGCATAAGATCGGCTGTTCCCGATGGACGGTTGGTGTGCTGGTGGCGGGAGAAATTCTCGCTATATGCATGGCAGGTGGAATTATCGCCCTTATCGGGGCACTCGCCCTTGTCAGGGTTATTCCTCTGGTTATCACAATTCTTTAAAAGGAGTCGGAGACAATGTTTGTACGGCAGATTTGGAGATTTATGCTCATTGCGGGTTCGGCGGGTATCCTGTTTTCGCTGCAGGCAGGACCAAAGAATGAAAAACCGGTTGTATATACAACTTTTTATCCGACACAGTATTTCACCCAAAGGATCGGGGGAAATGATGTTGCTGTTGTAAACCCTGTTCCTGAAAATGAAGACCCCATTTTCTGGCTTCCTCCGAGGGAAATAATCCGGAAATACCACAATGCCGATCTGATTGTTCTCAATGGAGCGGGGTTCGAAGAATGGGTTGATATGGTGACGCTTCCCCGGGAAAAGGTCGTTGTTACCGCATCTCCTTTAAAAAATGAATTTATCACCTATGAAAAAGCGGTGACGCACAGTCATGGTCCCGGCGGCGAACATGCCCACGAAGGACTTGACGGACACACCTGGCTGGATCCGGTGTACGCGAAAGTTCAGGCTGAGCGGATTCAGGAGGCGCTCATCGAGCTGCTTCCGGAAAAGAAAGAAACTCTTGCCGGGCGGTTTCGTTCCCTCATCGATGACCTGGATAATCTCGATAAAAAACTTAAAGCTTTAGGGAAAAACGAAATCCCCTTGCTTATGTCTCATCCTGCATACAATTACATTGCCCGCCGTTATAAATGGAGCATAATCAATCTCGATCTCGACCCTGAAAAGATGCCTTCACACGAACATGTAAAGGACATTGCAACCATTGTCTCTAAGACACATGCCCGCTACCTTGTCTGGGAAGGCCCGCCGGAAGAGAATGTTAAAAAACATATTTCCGAAAAATGCGGCCTTACAAGTATCCTCTTCAGCCCTTGCGAATTACTTGGTCGCAAGGAACGCGAGAAGGGACTCGATTATATGAAAATCATGAATCGCAATATAGAGAATATCAGTAACGCTTTCAACTAGGATCTGGTACCGGTGCACCGAACGATCACAAAAAAAATCGCTTCTCTGTTTCTTTTCTTTCTACTGGCTATCCCCGGGTTTGGCCACGATGTTGTTGTTAATTCCATTCATTTGTATTTCGATACCACTCCGGTTGAGACCAAACTCATTATCGATGCTGAAGTAAGTCTCTATCGTATGGGGCTTTTACCCGATGATATCTCATTGAGAAGAGATGTCATCGCTTCACGGATGCCCACGATCCTTGAATATCTTAAGAAAAGTATTCTTTTCACGCTTGATGGTGAGCCGGTTTCCTATATTACCTTTGAGTTCGGCAAAACAATCGAGGAGGTGGAGGCTGGGGAGATGTTTCCGGTTTTCCCGGTGAAAGTAAAATTTCCCATACCAACCGATGCACAGCGGCTGGGTATAGAGCTCAATACGCTTTCATCGGATTATGAATTAGCGAACACTCCCGTGGCAATCCGCGAACTCAAGCAGCTCCCTCTGGTGGGTGTTTTTTTGCATCTTCCCGGAAAGGAGCGGGCTTCATTACGCCTTGCAAAGGATGGTTCCAGAACCTTTCTGAAGCTCGAAAATGGAATGCCGGTGATTCAAACGGATATGAAATCGGCAAAGGATGATGTTTCATTCGATTCATTGGTCACCGTGGCGGCACAAGCCCGTTTTGCAAAATTTATTCATCTGGGATTTTTCAATATTATTCCATCGGGGAAAGAGCATGTGCTCTTTGTTCTGGCACTTCTGTTTATCGCCGTTAATGCAGGCATGGTTGCCCGTCAGGTGGGACTCTTTGCCGGAGCGTATATTTTCGCTCTTTTCCTGGTAACAGGGGGTGGCCTGTCGATCTCAATCAATCATGCCGAAGCATTGGTGGCCTTTTCTGCGGCCGCCGTGGGTATCGAAAACGTTTTCAGCCGGAAACTTTCCCATGCCCGTCTCGTTTTCCTGCCCCTCTTCGGGTTCCTTCACGGCTATTATTCGGCGACCTTGCTCACGCCGTTCATGCTTGGTACCGATAGTCCTCTGGTGGTTGCCGGCGCCTATTCGCTGGGAAGTATCGGAGGTATAGCAATGATTTTATGTGCAGGTGCAGCTTTAACGGTATGGTTTTGGAAAAAAGAGTGGTATTATAGCCGGATCACTGTGCCGGTCAGTATGGGCTTGGCGCTTTTCGGACTTTTTTTCGGACTGAAAAGCCTTCTGGGATGATAGCCTCGCCGATTGCAGCAAAAAACATCTTCGTGAAATATTTTCCATTTTTTTGTCCGTTTTTTTATTATATTCTATAATAGCTCATATGTTGGTGTAGGCAGATCTGCTGCCCGGCTTACTGCAAAGTAAAGTCCTTCTGTAAGAATATATTTAATAACTTTCTGAATCAATAAATACTATACTTATTGATTGATTTTAAGGCGAATTAATCACCGGTATGTTCCGTATCAGACATTTAAAATTTATTATAGTACCTTTTCTACTGGTTTTTTCCTGCACGATCCTCGATCCGGGGGAGCCGGGTAATTTAGTGCCGCCTACGGTGGATGACGATCCTGATTTATCTTCCTTACGCATAAACGATACAAAGCTTTATGTAGAAACGTTCGGCGATCCGGTCGATGATATTATTATCTTCCTCCATGGCGGTCCGGGATTGGATTTCCGTTATCTCACCCGCCTTGATACGCTTCAAGACTCATATTTCTGTGTTTTCTGGGACCAGCGGAGCACCGGATTGTCCCGTCGTCATGATAAAGAAGAAATCACCATCGATTTATACATTGAAGATCTTCACCAACTGATTGATCATTATCAGGAATCGGCAAATCAACAGGTATATCTTGTGGGGCATTCCTGGGGCGGGATGTATGCGGCGGCATATATTTCAGAGCATCCCGACAACGTCGACAAGGCAATTCTTATTGCAAGCGGTCCTTTTACCAGTGATGAATGGCCGTTGTCCTATCCGCCGCTTTCAGACCCCCGTCTTCATACAGTACTCTGGAACAGTCAGTTTATGACAGTGGGGACATCACATGAAAAACTGGACTATATGTTTAAAACGATCATGCCCGAGCTGCTTCCACGGACATATAATTGCAGCAAATACGATCCTGTGCCTTCAGTGAGAGGAGGCGGTATGTGCAATGCGGTTCTTCTTGCCGACAAAAACGGGTATCTGGATTTTGATTTTACCGATGGACTCGATTCATTTACCCGGCCGGTCCTTTTTATTTCCGGCTCGGATGATAACGTTTTCGGCCGTGAATTTCAGAAAAAACAGATGGACTTTTTTTCCAATTATCAGAGTGTGGAAATAGACAGCGCAGGGCATGATATCGGATGGATACAGCATGAAAAAGTTGCATCGAAAATCAGACAATTTATCCGTCAATAATAATCCCGGATACCATAAAAAATGATTGTGGTAAATATTTTAAAAAAATACTGTAGTAATCATCTCATTATTTTAATGCTCCTCGCTATTTTGACAGGCAGTGTTTCTGTCTTTCCCAAGGGCATTCACCATCCCGCAGGAGTTTTTCCCAACAGCTTTCTGTTCGGTTTCAATTTCGATCCCTCCTTCACATTGAATGTAGGATATGCTCGTGTTCTTTTTCTGGGTGAGAATAAATGGCCTCTGACTCTCTCGGCTGATTTTACAACACCGGTAATGCTTATGACCGGACAGAATTACATTATGGAAGCCGGAGCAATGGTTCCTGTGTATCAGTATAATAATCTGAAATTTGTCAATTCATTTACCACCCGGCTCATGCGTCAGGAAAACTGGGTCGCGGCCGACCATACGATCACTCTTGAGGAGGGATTGTTGCCCGGGTTCTATCATGAAGACTTCTATATCGCCCTCGAAGCTTCTTTTGCCTGGTTCATGTTGACCCATAGCGCTCATTCCGAAAAGTATAAAAAAAATGTTTACGAAGATGTCGTTGACGGTTGGTACGGGAGTGCCGGGGGAAAATTCGATTTCGGAATCAGAGGCGGCATTGTTTTCCTACAAAAATGGGGAGTAAACCTCCGTACCGGCATGCGGGTTGACGAGCGCTTTCAAATTACCTACAGCGGAGCGCCGGTATATGTAAACCTTGCAATGAACTACGCATGGTAGGGTGAATTTCGGGTTTACGCTAACTCGGTCCTACCGATGCTCCGCCATCAACATAAAGGTGCTGTCCGGTTACAAATGAAGCTCCTTCACTCATGAAAAAACATATGGTACAGGCGATTTCCTCGGGCGGCGCTACCCGTTTCATGGCAGTCATGTTCGTATATCGTTGGTAGCCCTCACTGCCCACCGGGTTATTCCGGTTGAACATTTCGGTTGCGGTTGGTCCGGGAGAAATCGCGTTGACCGTAATTCCATACCGGGCCAGCTCAAGGGCCCAGGTCTGGGTAAAACTTACCAACCCTGATTTTGCCGAGGCATACACGCCCCGATAGGGGACGCCGGAAGTCACCAGGCTGGCAATATTAACCACCCGTCCATAATTCTTTTCTTTCATGGCCGGTGCAACCGCCTGCATGCATTGTACCGCAACCCGTACGTTGACTTCATAGACATCACGAAGATCTTTCAGGGTGATTTCTTCCAGAGGCGCCGGACGGACTATTCCAACATTATTAACCAGGCCGTCGACAGAATGGCGGGAAGTAATATCTTTTAAAACATCCGCTGTAGCGTTTTCATCCAGTACATCGACCTGAATGTATTCGCCGGGAAAATCGTGTACTTCACGACGGGCCAGGCCGATAATAAAATGGTCCTGCTTTGAAAGCATCTCTGCCGTTGCACGGCCGATACCCGTGCTCGCGCCGGTTATTAGAGTGGTGTGTTTATTCATGATAATACTCCTTGCCGATCAGATTTATCGAGACAGCAGCTAAAAATAATAAATGAATATGATCGATGCAGGAAAGATGATTTGAGGAAATGTTTCGTCGAAGATTACAGGAATACTCGCTGTTCTGAAAACTATATTATTTATCTTGTTTCACCTTTCAGCCGGGAAGGATCTGCATATGTCGCCAATGAAATTTGCCCTTATCGGAACAGGTAATATTGCCGTTACCTATGTAAAGGCAGCGAAGAAATGCGAGAATGCGGAAATAGCCGCAGTCGTGTCCCGCTCCAAAGAACGGGCCCAATCGTTTGCAGGTGAACATGGTATCCCCGAATCGAGTGATAGAATGGATGGTATCGAGGGTGATTTTGAAAGTGTCATTGTTGCCACCCCGAACGGTCTCCACTGGCGGGATACCTGTGTGGCCGCTGCTTTAGGAAAGCATGTTTTGACCGAAAAACCGCTGGATATTTCCATGAAAAGTATGGAGCGGATGATTCTTACGTGCAAAGAGACCGGGGTCACCCTCGGGGTCGCCTATCAGCATCGGTTTCATCCTGTTAATAAGGCGATAAAAGAATTGCTCGAAAGGGGAGCGTTGGGGCAAGTGCTTGCAGTGGATGTCAGTGCAAAATTTTACCGGGGTCAAAAGTATTACGACAGCGCCGACTGGCGCGGGACCTGGGACATCGACGGTGGCGGGCCATTCATGCAACAGGGTGCCCATACGATCGATCTGATGGGGTGGTTTTTCGGGAAACCAAAAACGATTATCGCAAAAACCGCCACCTTGGCGCATACAATTGCGGTTGAAGATCATGGGGTCTGCATTATGGAGTTTGAAAATAGAGCTTTGGGCACTCTCACCGCATCAACAATCACCAAACCCGGCTATAATCCCCGTATCGAGGTCTTCACCGATAAAGGCTCTTTTATTCTGGTAAATAACAGTATTGTTGAGTGGAATATCGATGGTATCGAAAATCCCGGGGCTGCAGGCAATCTCAGCTCCCATTCAGGAGCGTCATCGGCAGCAGTCGCCGATACATCCCTTCATGAACTGGCCATACAGGATTTCGTTGCAGCAGTTGCAGAAAACCGGGCTCCTTTTGTAAATGGTGAAGAAGCATCACGGGCAACGGAAATTATTCTGGCAGTATATGAATCGGCCGGAACAGGGTCGGTTGTTTCACTGTAATGCAAAATTATGATTGCATCATAATCGGTGCGGGTCCGGCAGGAATAATGGCTGCAATCGGTGCGGCGGCAAAACAAAGCCGGGTTGCCATAATCGAAAAGAATACTTATCCCGGCGCAAAGTTGCGGATTGCTGGCGGAGGTCGGTGCAATCTCTCCAATGCAGTTCCGCCATCGATGATGGCTGCGAAATTCGGCAGTCAAAAATCATTTGTCAAAAATGCGCTTTATGCGTTTGATTCAAATAACGTACAGGAATTTTTTTCATCGATTGAGCGCCCCACGGTAATCGATGAGAACAACAGGATCTATCCGGCTTCGATGCGGGGTGTCGATGTCGTATCGGCGCTGGAGCAAGCGGCTCGCTCCAAAGCAGTCGATATTCTGCTGAACACTCGTCTTGAAGCAATCGTGACCAAAGACGGCTCGGTTTCCGGCGTAAGGGCCTCGGGGAATTTTGTATCCACGCCTGTCGTCATCTGCGCATCCGGAGGCATGACCTGGCCGCAGGCCGGCGGCTCATCGGAAACATACGATTGCATTCGCCCAACCGGCCACACGATTGTCGAGCCGCGATGTGCGCTTGCCGGACTTCATATTGATAACAATCCATTTCGTGCCTTCGCCGGCATTTCGCTTGATGATTGTGAACTGTCAATTGCCGGCGCTGGAAGGCGCAGTTCCCGGGTGCGGTGTCGCGGGGAACTGGTTATAACCCATAAAGGACTTTCGGGACCTGTTGCACTCGATATTTCGGGAGAAATTTCACGACGGCTCTACTCAGGGGGTGAAGTGAATATCGACATTAATTTTATTCCATTATTCTCAGAAGATCGTTTGGCGGCACAATTCAACATATGGCGGAAAGTAAGCGGCGGAAAGCTGGTTAAAAATGTACTTTCTGAGCTGCTCCCTCAGTCGCTTGCCGGGCTTTTGTGCAATCGATGTGATAATTGCGGCGCCATTCGCATGGGTGATTTAGGATCCAAAGTCCAGCATGCTTTGATACAGGCGATGACCTCATTCCCGGTCCGGATTACCAGTGTTGATTCGAAGGAAAAGGCCATGGTGACGAGTGGCGGTGTTATACGAGATGAGATCGATCCCCGGACCATGCAGAGCAGACGTATTAACGGATTGTATTTCTGTGGTGAAGTTATCGATGTCGATGGGCCATGCGGGGGATACAATATCCACTGGGCGCTGGCAAGCGGGTACGCGGCCGGAAACCATGCAGCAGCTTACGCCGCTAACACCGGAACAGGAGAAAATCCTTAAGTGCGTTTTTTCAGTAAATCGATATAGATCTCATAATCATTTTGCGAGAAACAGCAAAAGATAATCTCGCAGACATAATCGTGAGTATTGACATAATCACCGCAGGCCTTTACGGCGATTTTTGCAGCTTCGTCTGAAGGATAACCATAAACTCCGGTACTGATAGAGGGAAAAGCGATGCTTTTGCATTCATGTTTTTGTGCGAGAGACAGCGAATTGCGGTAGCATCCATATAACAATTCGGGTTCGCCTTTGGTCCCGCCTCTCCACACCGGACCGACCGTATGAATTACATATTTTGCGGGAAGGTTATATCCTTTGGTGATTTTGGCTTCACCGGTATTGCAGCCGCCCAGCGTTTTGCACTCTTCCAGGAGTTCGGGCCCTGCCGCACGATGAATCGCGCCGTCAACGCCCCCGCCGCCCAAAAGCGATTTGTTTGCCGCGTTGACTATGGCATCGACATGCAAGGTGGTGATATCGGAGTGAACGACTTTCATAACACTTACGCAAGCACAATCTCTTTTCGTTCCTTTGCAGACTCATAGATAGCCAGAATCAATTGTACCGCTTTGCGGGCTTCACGGCCGTTAAGAACGAAATCATTGCCCGATTCCAGTGAATCGATGAATGCCCTGAAATTGCGCGTGTGATTGGTGTGTTTGATTGCGGCGGGATCGTCAACACTCCCGAGACCGTCAACCTGGCCGAACTGCTTTCTTATCGTGGCGTCTTCAGGCCGTTCATCGGCGAACTGCCAGACCGTAAAACTGTCTTCGAGGTAGACAACCGTCCCTTTGGTGCCGGAGATCTCGAACCGTTTGAACTGTCCGGGGAATGATGCGCTGGTACCATAGATTATTCCCAGCGCGCCGCCTTTGAAACGGAGCGCTGCGGCCGCCGTATCTTCGGCTTCAATTTGCGGATGTCCTCTATTGTCGGCATAGGCCATCACCGATTCGACCGGCGGCATGAGGTCACAAAGCATATCGATCATGTGACACGATTGATTCATCAGCGCACCACCGCCGTCGAGTTTCCAACTACCGTGCCATGAGTTTGTATAGTATTCATCACTGCGCCACCATGGAACATAGACACCGGCATAGGTAATCGTGCCGAATCGCCCCGACTGGATCGCATCCCGAAGAGGCTTCTGTGCATCGGTAAAGCGGTTCTGAAAGATGCCGCCCAAAAGAGTCCCGGCCTTTTTATGTGCCTCGACCATAGCATCGACACGATCGAGTGTTACCTCGAGCGGTTTCTCACAAATTGCGTGTTTACCGCCCTCTGCGGCAGCAATGACCGGTTCCATATGGGCGCCGCTGGGAGTGGCAACCGTAATAATATCAATCTCATCGCTGTGGGCCATATCGTCAAGAGAATCAAACCCTTTACAGGAATGTTTTTCTGCAAACTGTTTTGTTCGATCAGCTACGGCGTCGTAGCATCCTGCAATTTTTGCGTTGGGAATATCGCCGATTGCCTTTGCGTGAAAATCGGCAATCAAGCCAGTGCCGACTATTCCAAAATTATATGTTTTCATAACAACCCCGTTTCTTATTTACATTCCAATCCAACTTCATCGGACATTTTTCGTACCGCTGCAATTGCTTGAGAAAAAAGCTCCGGTCCGGTATGACCACCAAACTGTCCGCCCTCCTGGAGATGAGGTTCCATGGTCATGCAGCCTGAATAGTCCATTGCCGCAAGCTCTGCCAGAAGCTCCTTTATCTGACCATCGCCTTCGCCGGGCATGCTTCCAAGTTTTTCCGATCCCAGTTTCCAATCCTTGATATGGATATGGGCGATATAGGGTTTCATAAGCGGCCAGCACCGGGTGATATTATCGGTGATTTTTTGCCCCCACACAAAATTGGCCGAATCATAGACCAGGCGAAGGTTCGGAGAATCGATTGTTTCTACAATATCTTTACAATTTTCCGCACTGTGACCGTAAATACCCGTTTCATTTTCGTGGACCATGATAACATCGATACCCGAAAGAAGCTCTACTTTCTGCGCCATCCGGTCCATAACCCGGTCCCGCAAATCATCAATGTTCAGATCACCGGGAGCATAATAGCTGAACATGCGGACAAAGGGGGTTTCAAAGAATTGCGCCAGCTCGATGGCATGTTTGAATTTTTCAAGATGAGGTTCAAAGGGTTCATCAAGCGATACTTTTCCAATTGGTGAACCGATTGCACTTACCTTTATGCCGTTGTCATCCAGCATCTTTTTGGCTTCTTTTAATTCCGATTCGGAAAGGGCCATTACATTTTTGCCGTTAAGAAAGCGAATCTCAATGTATTCAACCTTCTCTTTAACAAGAAAATCGACCTGTCCTTTTAAATCGTTTGTTACTTCATCTGCAAATGCACTCAGTTTAGCCATTGGTAGTTACTCCTGTTTTAATTATCCAATATTTTTTCGGTACTTTTACGTTCGGTATTTTCCAGACGAATACCCGGTACTTTAATTCCGGTTTATTTCTCGAATCCGGCTGCCTTATCGGGTAATTCCCGTTTAATTTCATTGAGACGGTATCCGAACCCGCTTCCTCCAAGAGTCGACAGGTCGACCCGTCCGTTACGCCTCTTGTAAAGGCCCGGGTGAACGGTTTCCTCTGCCGCCGATGCCGCCGGATAGAATTGCATACCGTTGGTTTCCACGCCCATGATAGTCCCGGCATATGCTGCGAGCCGGCAGTGGGGGACTTGTGCCAGCATGGGATTTGTCAGATCCTGCACCATAAGGGTCATACCATGCGCCTTTGCCCAGCACATGCTCAGCAGGGCACCGGTTTGGGTCTTGCAGGTTTTCAGGGCCACACCGGTCCATCCAAGACTTCTTCCCAACCGGACGATTTTCCAGTCGTGGGCGCTTTCATCCATGAACAACGGTTTCCGTGCCGATACACTGTGGACATCGATCCGGTTCGATTCGAGATCGTAGGGGAATGGTTGTTCAACATAGAGAATCATCTGGTAAATATGTGGGTACTCAATAATCAATTTGTCTAAAATGTCATTAACATAACCGGGATCGGTGACGGTGCAGTTGAAATCACTGGTAAGCCAGAGTACGCCATTGTCCAGAGATATTCTTCCTACTTTAACCAGCCGGTCATAATCCCATTCCGCATCGTTGCCCCGGAGTTTGACTTTCAGGCATTTCAGGCCGTCACGTTTAATCCATTCGGTAAGCAGCACCGGATACCCATCATCGGGTTCATTACCGGTCAGCTCAGAGTCATCTAAAAGATCTTTTCCGCCCACCAGATGCCAGGCAGGCATGGTTGCAGGCACATTTTCTCTAAAATAGTCGGCAGGATATTTGCCTTCAAAGGATACCGACGAATTCTCTGCAGGTTCCAGAAACGATGAAAGATCGCGGTTCATATATTCTTTTGTATAGGTTTCATACACATCTTTACCCAGGAGATTTCCATAGGCGTCATGGACTGCGATGTCGAATGTGGAACAGCAGACCAGGGCTGCCAGCCGGGGCATTTTTTCTTTAAGACCCGACGATGCATTGAGTTTTTCCAATAACCCCAAAAGAACATCTTCAATATAGTCGTTACCCAGTTCCATCGGATGGCCCGATTTGTCGTAGTGTGCCCAGGATTCGGCGAGCATGGTGCAGAACTGTTTCATCGCCTCGTGACGATCCTGATAGGAGAGTGCGTTACTGGGCCAGGCCCACTGCACACTGAGCGGTGTCTCACCCCATCCATGAGCTTTTTGTCCCGAGGTATCGGCGACCGTGGCACATACGCGGGCACAGGTTACCGATGTCAGCGTTTCAGGACCGAATTTAAGCGGAACGCGGGTTTCTACCGGAAGAAAATAAAGATCGACTGATTTAAGAGAAATATCCGTTTTCATAAGCTCCTCGCCGGTTTGAATTTAACAGTGCCGGTGGAAAGCAACTGCTTTTTGATTTTATGTAATCCCCTGTGGGGCTGCTATTCGATTGATTAAAAAGGCAGCTGGTTTTTGATGTCGACAACGCCGTTTGCGTGAGTCTTACTATCGATTGTTTGGCTTGTAATGCTATATCCCGAATGGCATTGGTTGCAATCCATGATATCATGGTTCGTCCGGTCAAAGCCGTGATGACCTCCTGCGATTGCAGCCGTGTCATGACATGCCGTGCACCTTCCACCGATTGCATCATCTAAAGATACGGTCGCACCGGTGCCCTGATAAAAATTGCCGTGACAATAGACATTGGAACAGCTCTGTTGCGATTGATTGAATTGCCCGGTTCCCTTTGGATCGAATGCATCGCCGAAAGTAACATCGATTTGCCGGTTACAGTGGAGCGAATCGTTTATTCCATATCTACCATAATAACCGGCGTGACAGGCTTGGCATTTCTTATCATATTGCCCGGCATGAATAGCATGATAGGGGTTCTGCGTGATCGCAAGATGCTCGGCAGGATCGCCATGACAGCTTCCGCAACTCGCGTGATCACCGATTTGAATCGATACCGTATTACCTTCTTCGAAATTACCGTGGCAATAGAGATTGTCGCAGGTACGTGATGCTTTGTTGAAACTCCCTGCCATGGAGGGATCCCAGTAACCGGAAAAGGCAACGTTGGTATCCCCATCATGATGGGTTTCAGCGACCTCCAGAGGGTCTGCACTGTTGCCTTCGTGGCAGGCATCACAATCGAACTCCAGCGTATCAACGTGTACTTTGTGTTGTGCGGTTGCCGGAGGGATTGAATGACAAATTCCGCATTGGGCGGTGGCTGCATCATCAACATCCTGCCCCAACTCACTGCATCCGGTAGCCAGTAAAAACACTGTTGAAAACGTTACTGCCACTGTCACATATTTCATTTTTTATCAATTCCTTAAAATTTTCATCGCTCTCAGATTACCGGTTGCGGTTAAAAGTTTTACTCTTCACCTTTCGACTTTTAACACTTCGACAAACTCAGTGTATCGCTTTCAACCTTTAACCCTGTTCTTACCCCGCTACCGCCGTTCATGACACCGTGCACACATGCTTCGCGTTTCGTGACACATTGTGCAGTTGTTTTTTCCGGTTTTGACATCCATGCCGTGGGAAAACCGGTAACCGGCAGGATGAATCTTGAAATCTGCCTGTCCCCGGTGGCACTGGTTACATTGCATTTCCTGATGGCATTGCAGGCAGCTCTGCTTATCGAAATTGGCCTCCATGCCATGGCCGCCTCTGCACAACCACCGGTTGGCATGGGACCGGGGCATCAGTGTATCGGAATCACCATGACATACTGCACAGTTTTCCGGTGCTTTTTTATTGTCGTGGCAGGTGAGACACTCTTCCATAAGCGGGTAATTTGCGCTTTTGTAAAAACGTTTCGTGTTATCGGTAGTCGTATGACAGCGTTGACACTCTTCTTCACGGGGGTGATGTCTCACGTGAGAGAACGTTACATTGTGAAGCTGCGCCTGGCTTGAAGGTATTCCAAACAGGAACCGTCGTTCTTTTTTCTCTTCTTTATGGCAGCTCCGGCAATCGGTGGAAATGTTGTTTTCCTTATGGCATACACCGCAGTTTTCGTGCATAATCTCCATGCCTTCAACACCCTTATGGCATTGTGCGCACTCTTTGATCCGGTCATCATTGTCGTGTTTGTGGTGGCAGGTTATGCACTCGGTTACGCCGCCTTTTTCGTGCCCGATATGGGACATTTTGACCGCGGGCATCGAAAAATTAAATGTTTCCTTGAAGGCGCCGGTGTCATCGCCGGTAATATGCCGCTGGACATCAGTAACCGTGACCGTATCGGTACTTATCGTTTCATCGTTGTTTTTGCCATATCCGATAAGCGCTCCCATACCCACAACGAGGGGCAGTGCAAGTAAAGCCTTGTGAAAAACTCTTGTGAAACGGTATTCGGATTTTTTGTTGATCATTACAAATCTTCTGTCTTCCAGAAACGGTGAAGTCGTATTTCCGATATAAATAGAAATCTGATATCTCGCTCGTATACTTGATTAGTCAGGTATTCGATTTGCGGTTCGATAACGAGTTCCAGTGATGGTACGAAAAAAGGCAGATACAAGCGGGTGAATCCGAAAATACCGGTAGCCCGCTGCCAGGTGGTATCATCGTCGATCCGGTAATGATACAGTCTCCCCTGCGCTCCGGCTTCAAGAAATTTGAAAATCTGGTAGGTGTATCCCGGAGAGAGTTGATAGCTCTGGCCGTTGACGCCTTTGAGCATGGTAAAATGGACCGTCGCGCCTTTGAAATAGACATTCGTACCGATCATATGGTCGGTACCGTCGTCAAAGACCCGTGCCGTATAATCGGCATAGGCATAGGTATTCCGGTTGATGTAATAGCCGAGTTCCACACCTGTTTGGGTGAATTCTTCGAGAATCATTTTCTCGTAAAAGTTGACCGAGTCGATCAGTTCGGCCTGTTTTTCGAAATGAATACGTGCCGTTACCGGGCCGAGAAAAGAGTACTGAAACTGGCCCCCTGCTTTTTCCAGGGTACTGCTGTTGATTTCATAGCGTGCGAACCCTTTGATATTGCCACGGTAACCCAGGCGGTATTCGGCTTTACCGGAGGCCCGCAGAAGGTCATCGAGCGATTCACACTGTTCCGCAGTTAATCCGATCCCGGCGATTAGATTCTGTCCAATAAAAAAATCGCTCCAGAAGCCACCGACATAACGATCGGTATTTTCCTGAAAGATGTCCTCGTTATAGCGTGAGGGGACCTGAAGTCCGCCATAGCCCGAAAGATGAGCAAATTGTCCGAATTTATAGGATATGTTCAGTCCGTCAAAATATCTTCCGGGGGTGGAAAAGTTATATAACCACTGACGGCCCGCTCTGAAAT
>WJLZ01000099.1 GCA_014728215.1 Chitinivibrionales bacterium | reverse complement strand
TGACAAATACCTCCGCCACATCAGGTTCCGCAAGCCAGGGGTAAATCGAAATAGTGTCTCTGAGCGTTATGCAGCCCTTGAAATAATAGGTCCCGTCGAAATAGATACGCATCGTTGTTCCGGTACCATTATCGCAGGCGGTATTATAAACCACATCCTGTATTTTCAATTCGTTGAACTCGATTTGAAAATAGGCGTCGAGGTTGGTTGGATTTTCCAGCTCTGAAGTACCAACAGGTTGCGCCAGGCTTTTCGAGCATCCGACAGTCACCGTAACGCCGTGGAATTCGATATCTTCGCCAATCTTTATTTTTCCCTCAGGAGGAACATACTGCCCCCGCGCGCTCAGTTTTGTGATGTTGCCTTTATTTTCCCCGGTTTCAATTTTCCTTTCGTAGACTAGCGTATCGAGCAGGAAGGAGATGCCGCGCAACTGTTCTATCGGGAAATCATCGGTGGTACGAAGCGCCCAGTTGAGCATACTAAGCGTGAGCAGGTCTTCGCTTTCGCTATAATCGAGCTCCAATCCCTTGCCGCCGGTATACAGCTCGATATAATCCCGGCTATTATCGGCATCAGTATCTATCCGATCAAGATATTCCTTGAACTCTCCGACAACAAGCTCATCGGGTATCGACAATGAACGATCGAAATCATGCGGACCGATACCGATACGTCGGGGAAGCGGAAACGCGGATGCATGCAATGTATCGAGGTCCCAGTTTCCGGTCCGGGCGCTCCGACGAACAGCGCATTTATCGAGCATTATCCGCTCGCCTTCCAGCCCGATATTTTTGAAAACGTTACCGAAGGTGAAAGCGGCCGATGCGCCCACCGAAAAGAGTGTATCGTCATTCTCTTTTTCAACTCCCAGATATATGGTATTGATATCCAGGTGACCGACCGGATCGATCAGTTTCTGCAACTGTGAAGCGCCCATACAGGAGAGAACATTTTCCGGAAGATCGATTTTTCCGCTTGCAGCGGTAAGGTTTTTGCTGAGGTCGAACGATGCATTATAAATCGAAGCATCCAGACCCCTGCATTTATTTGTCTGATCAGGATCGGCCAGGCTTTTCAATGCAAAATCGGGCGCAAGCAGCCACAAACGGACCCCATCCCTGGTGCGGACAAGATCAAAGCCGGTCCCTGCGGGAAATTGCAGTATATCGAAATTGCCTGCTTCGATAAATATTTCCGGCGTTGATCCAAGCTCTGTGTCTTCCGAAAAGAGCTTTTTCCCATAGAACGTATTGATGGAAAAATCGGAAAAGAGACTTATTGACGATGAATCGATACGGATTTCTTCGAGATCTTCGCGCGCGTCCGCTCCTTTATGAAAAAATCCTCTGTTCAGAGTGAAGAGCGGAAGGTCGCCTTTAGGCGTTATGTCAAGCTGAAAGTCCCGCGCTGCATACCAGGCTTTTATGGTTCCCTGAATAATAAGCCCGTCCGCGTTGTCAAAATACCCGAGACGACGGTCGAAATCACCCGATGCATCGAGTTCTTCGATATCATCATATCCCATTCGCAAAGCATGAATTTCGATCGATATGGTATCATCATCAGAGCTGCCGTCCATTTCCGGATTAGTCTCGTTGAACTCCGTATTTTTCCACGAAGGCAGCGCCAGCACGGCCGCTGCGGTCGCGGGGATTATCAAATCATAATCCCTGGAATCATCAACGCCTTGAAATCTGAATCCGGGCTTGCCCGAAACCGAAAAGATATAATTAGTTGCCGATTCAAGCCGTATATCGGTACTGTTCCCGTATGCGCTGTCAACCGCATCATTGTTGAAATGGAGCGCGCCGTTGTTAATGCCGGAATTACCCGCTATTAAAATTCCCGTGAAATGAGGGATGTACCGTCCTGAAGGATTCAGCGAATCGGGAAAAACATCCTTTGTCACCGCCACCTCAAAATCTTCAAGCGCAACGCCGGCGGGAGTAAAACAGAGCTTGTTAAGCTTCAGGTCCCACTGGCGATATCCAACCGAACGATTAGCTATATTGCGTACCCGGTTAGTGTCGCCCGAATCCCAGTTGATTGCATAATCCCTGTTGTCACCGGTATACGATACCACGACAATATCTTCTAGCTTTTCATGAAACCTGAATTCTTCATCGAGGTACACCGGGCTGAGTACGCTGAAATCAAGATAAGGCCCGCATGAATCGCACTCTCCCGCCGTATGAAGCGTGAACGAGTCCACTCCCGCGGTATCCCGGGTAAATGTCGTCAAACAACTGGTAATATGAAAACCCTGCTGAAGATCGGTGTATTTTTTGACATTTTTCAAAAAGAAGTAGTCTTGAGTATAGAAATCGTCGATTATCCCCCATTTGGTTATCGGGACCGGCTGCTGAAGCGCCGCATCGGATGTGGCCCTGGCTGGATTTCCATTGTCATCAAGGATATCTGCAGATTGAGCAAGTATTTTATCTCCCGGCGTCCAGCTCTGCTGATTTACAAGAGAGTCCACTTTCAAATCAACACGGTATTTTCCGTATCCTAACGAAAAAATATTCTTCGATGAACTCGATCCCGAGATCGGATCTCCGTTTTCATAACATGAAAAAACGCCGCCGCGGATTTCAACAATTGAATCGTGATACCCTTTGACTCCATAATCGGTAATTATCCCGGCATTTTCCAGAATCAACCTCTGGTCGGCATATTCCGCATCGGAATCGACAAAAACAACTTCCAGATTTCCCGTTATTGTATGCGAAGCGGTTTCATAACCATTTACGAAACGGAATTTCAAATATGGAGGCAACTCACAGTCCGGATGAACAATCTCAACACTCTGCGGGACCTCATTGGTATCGGCAACAACGCCAAACACGAGCCTGGTCCAGTCACCCCGCTCGTATTCATTGCGGTGCGCACGCGCATACAGCACATAGCCGTTCGAATCGCTGACCGCCCCTGAACCGGGAAACTCGGGCAATCCCGCGCCCAGCGTATCGATCCATGCAATCCAGGCATTGCTGCTGTCCAGCGTATCAACAAGAAAAGCCATCGTGTCAACCGTCACCCCCGTTTTTCGCACAATCACGGCATCGATAGTGAGGAGCGTTTCCTGCGGACGTTCGAGCGAAAGGTTGAATGACGGGTACATCGAATGATAGAAACCGTTATCGAGCGGTTCGTTCGGTGTTATTACCACTGGGGGCACCGGATCGGCCTGCTCGATTGTCGATGTATCCAGAGTGATTGTATCCGATTGATTGCCGAAACGGTCGATCCCGACGATTCTGAATTCTACCGGGCTTGCCGCTGGAAGATCTTGTACCTCAATGCTGATATCGAATCCATTTTCGCCCCATCGTGAAAGGTCGGCCAAAGCGTATGGCGGTGTGCCGGTCTCTTTGCTCAGTGCAATTCCGGCTATGCCGACGCCGTCGTCTTTCATATATAAATCGATTGTATGGTATCCTGAATCAAGAAATAGAGTGAAACCTGTCTGCTCTATCCATGAAGGAGAGGGGCTGACGGTATAGGCATCGCATACCTGTTCGATAATGGTGTCGCCGTCGATACCGACATAAAAATATCTGCTCGATTCGGTATTGATTTGCGAGGGAAGCACCCAGAGCTTGAACCGTTCCTGCGGAGTATCGGCCTGGCCGGCCTCATCCGCGGTAAGATAAATGCCTGTGGAGAGTGAAGGAATTGAAGAAAAATCATTCAATGAATTGGCTGTTTGAATTGCCGTATGTGTAACGGAATCGCCTTTGTTGGGATAGAATGCGCCGCCCTGCTGCGGGTTGTCCGTCTCGTATTTATCAAGCCATTGGTGTCGTGTTCCCGGGGGGCCCTCTTCAGGGACCCTGAATGGACCGGTATTCGAATTGAGTGCGCCTTCAAAGCTCGGCATGTACGCGAGCCAGCCGTTCGGCTGCATGGCAAATCGATTTCCGAATGCAAACATACTGTCGCTCGAATCCGCGCACATGGAGCCTGGTTTCCAGGTGACATGCAATGCACCCGCTGTCTGCTCTTTATCACCTCCGCCCGAAAGCGTATTCAGGTTCTCGCAGGAAAGAATGATCCTGTCGGATTTGACGGAATCGACTTCGATTACCGGACTGGTTACCGGACGGTACTCCTGCGACGCCACTTCATTTTCAACAGTATCGGGCCAGCAGAATGGAATGGAGGGAGCTTCATAGAAAAGAGCGACGGTCGTATCTTTCTCAATTTCGTACGTTGCTGCCGAATGAAACAATCGCCAATAAGCCGCTCTACCTTTAATATCCGAAAACACGAATTTGTCCGTGCATCCGCAGGTTGTTCCCTCATATTCTTCACAGAGCGAATCGGCAACAGACTGACTGCAATGCCCCGAGTCAATAATCGTATAATTGATGGAATAAGTGCTGTCATACTGCATGCCGTAGGTGAACCCGCACTCTTTAAAAAGAGCACGGCGTTCGAAACTTTCAACTGAAGGCAGTTCACAGAGGTCTTCTCTTCCGGCAGTATAATAAACAGCATCGGTAATCGAATCCGGTATCGGCGCCGATACATCAAGCGTGCACAACTCGCCGCCGAAATCAAGCGCACAATGCTTGATTAAAGGACGGTGTTTCCATTCATAATCATAAAAGAATTTATGAGGATGTATGGTAAACTCAAGATCGCCCGACAAAGGCTTCTGACTTATCGCGACCCTGCCGTCAAAGGTATTGTCGAGCGTCCTTATATTATCGTAAACAACCGTTTCGCTGATATTGCCGAACCGGTCATGAACAAATACCTGTAATTCATAGTCGGTATCCGGTATGAGGTTGTTGAACAATGCAGATGCTTTGCTATTGCCGACCCCGTATTCAATTGCCGAATTTATAATGATATTCGGCGGTTTCGAATCTCTTTTTGACAGAGATATTCCCGAAAGTACCATGTTTTGCGGCGCAAATATATTGACCCGTGCCGGCCCCTTTTCCAGATCAACGACATTCTTGTACTTATACCATTGAGGACCATCGTATTTATCAACAAACCCCCTGGTTTTCAGCCGGAAAATATGATTGGCGGTATCGTAAGGGTTTTCGCCGAAATTGAAAAACACCGTGTCTTGTTCGACAGAAAGCGAATTGACATAAAGCCATAAAGAGTACTCATTTGTCTCGGGAACGTCGATAAGCCAACTGGTATACGGTCTCGGGAGCGACTGTGTTTGTCCTGGATAGCGTGACGCAACTGATTTCATTGAACTGGACATTTTCCCTGAAATGAATTGTGCCCCGCGATCGCTTGCCGACGAGGCAATTGCATGGTTCCAGTTGAATTTACGCGAGGTCCAGGGCATTACACCAAAAACACTGGCATTGGATAAATCAAATGTCTGCCGTATCGTATCGACAGGATTTCCAAATCCATCCTTTTGAATAAGGTCGGCAACTGCAAAGCTTCCGGGCCCCTGCGACATTCGCATTATATCGAAACTCGCTTCGGTCTGAGTGACAACCGGTTGACCGACAAACGGCCTGGAAGGACGCCTGAATGTCTGTGGAGCAAACAGGATCTTCAAAGAATCGGAAAAGGGATAATTCCACAGTGCAGACCTGAAACTGGAAAAGTTTGCGGTTTTTGTTCTCAGTTCCGAATTGAAATAGCGGACATTCAGGTCAAAACTCATGGTTTCATTGAGTATCGAATCCTGTATCGCAGCACGGGGAATGACAATCTCCCATAATGCCGTGGAACCTGTTTCTTCAAGCACGGTATATGATTCTATAGCGAATTGCTGCATTCCCGAATCTGCATCGGGAAAGCCGCCATACCACGAGAGAATAAGTTCTGAGGGTTCTTCCTGGGGAAAAAGCTCGTTTGTTTGAACAAGAAAACGCAAATCCCCTGAACTGTCGACCTGAACAACAGTAATTGCATCGATACCGACAACAGGTTCGGGCATGAGCGCGAAATTGATATTGGAAGTATCGGAACGGAGAATGACTATTTCCTGCTCTAAAGGAACCGCATGATAATCCTGCGCCTTGACCCTGATGCAATATTCACCGTTAATAACATTTTCGAACAGATAAGGGACGCCAGTCTGTGCTTCAAGCGTGCGTACCATCACTTCGCTTCCGTCAGCACCTTTTTTCACCAGTTCGACAGCAATGGTTCCGCCGGCAGGTTCATAATTGCCGGTGATAGTGCCGCTAATGGAATAATGGCCGCTTACTGTCATTTTGCCGACTTCAGACAAAGCAGAATTATCGTATATGTCCCGTGCAAAAAGCTGGTAGAGATAATATCTGGAATCCTGAAGGTTTTCCGAGATATACCGGGTGGCGTTCAGATTATCAGGCCCGAAATCCACCACTACCGTATCAGGCTCCGGAGCATTTTCCCCAAGGGCGATCCTCAAAAGCCGCAGTTCGGTAAGCGGCATGCCGAAAGATTTCCATTCGACAACCTGACGATTTGAATCATTGGCCGCAATCCACATCTGTGTCTGCGGCCCCCAGAAATCGACCGGTCCGGCTTCAGCGTAAAAAGTCTGCACGCCGTCACTGCCATTTGTAATCGGAAAAACAAAGCGGACAGTACTGTCCTGTAGAAAGCAGACGGAAAACGGCTCATGAAGGGCCCAGTCCTTGAGTGAATTTTCCGCTTTAATGCCGTTGGGCTTGAAAACGCCGGTCGATACTCCGTTAAAGGTAAATTCATACCTGCCCCAGTAAGCGTCACCGCCTCTGGAAGAAGGTGAATCGATTTCAGTTACCGTTATCGGATAAATGTAATGCAGGGTATCGAGCGAAAATTCTGTCTTTTCGCAAGCATCGAGAAGGTATATGC
>WJLZ01000098.1 GCA_014728215.1 Chitinivibrionales bacterium | reverse complement strand
TGCTGATTGATCCACTGGATATTCATGAGCTCGCATTGGCGCTTGAAAAGGTGATCAGTGATGATAAATTCCGCAGGGATATTGCCCGGAAAGGGTTTCAGAGAAGTTTGCAGTTTAACTGGGAGCGCAGTGCAAAGCAACTGTTGAGCGTTTTTGAAGATATTTTGAACAACAGTTAATGTTTTCCACGCAGTTTGCTATAGATAGCAAGCGTTTCCTTTACCTGCCGGTCGAGAGTAAACCTGAAGGGAGTATTACGGGATAGCGTGAGTTTTCCCTCGAGAGCATCGGCCAGAATGTGTGACAACGCATCGACATTGCCGGGAGGAAAGAGCCATCCATTATCACCATCGATTATGATTTCAGGTATTCCACCAATAGTACCGGCAATTGCGGGAATACCTATTTGAGTAGCTTCAAGCAGAACAGTAGGAAAAGGATCGAAGTCAATTGAAGGAAGTACAAGGATATCGGTATGCGCATAAACTGAATTGATATCGCGACTCCATCCTTTAAAAATAACAGAGGCAGATAGATTATGTGAATTAACATAAGCAAGCAGATTTTTTTTATAGTCAGTACCAATTCCTCTGAATACATCACCAACAATTTTCAGCTCCCAGTTGTTTATTCCGTTTTTTTTCAACCTGTGTACTGCCTGCAGAAGAACGTGCTGTCCTTTTCTTTCCTGGATTACACCGATACATGAAAGTCGGATTTTTCGACGGTCTTTTGAAATTTCATTAAGGGGAGTGCTTTTCTGGAATGCAGGAGCCGGTTCAGGGAGACCGTTGTGGATTGTGATAGATTTTTGTTCGGCTACTCCGCCGTCAATTGCAGCTCTTTTAGTAGCTTCCGAAACGCATATAAAGCTCGTTATTTTTGCAGATGAAATTTTTATTGATAATCTTCTGATTTCCGGAACGTGCCTGACAGTCAAACTCATATGAAGCGTGGCCAGGGCCGGCCTGCGTAACAAAATTGATAACAGAGCTGAAACATC
Source organism: Chitinivibrionales bacterium (assembly GCA_014728215.1). Classification (NCBI taxonomy): domain Bacteria; kingdom Pseudomonadati; phylum Fibrobacterota; class Chitinivibrionia; order Chitinivibrionales; species Chitinivibrionales bacterium. The sequence continues at coordinate 18,315 of WJLZ01000098.1, read as the reverse complement.
GATTGCCGGCAAGCACCAGGCATGGATAATGTCGGGCTTATATTTTATTGCGTACCGGAAAATTTTTACTAGACGCCACAGATATTGAAATGGAATAATAGGCACGCGAAACCATACCGACCCGGTAAAAAAATTTATATGCTGCACGCAAAGCGACTTTACCTGCTGTTTTGCAAGAGCATCGCTCATGGCACCGGTTTTGCCGAAAATAATTACCCGTGCGTTAATTGTGGCGGGATGGACGTGTGAGAGGAAATTAAGAAGAACCCTTTCGGCTCCTCCGATGAAATGTGCTGCGCCGATATACAGTATTTTAGTCATAGTGGCCTGCTTTTATCTGTTGCTTTGAAAGAATAATGCCGTGCTGTCCTCCGATCGTGATTTCTCCATCTTGATTGATTTTTCTTGAAACAAGAGTCTTTAAAATGTGAAAGCCTGCTTTTCTAGCGATCTTTTTTGCATGGGGTAATGTAATATATAAATTTGAGTGGTTAACCGGTGCAGCAAATTCAATAAATCCATTCGGGATACAGATTTGTTCAAAAAGGCAGTCAAGCAAAAAAAATGCATATGATTTCTTATTAAGAGAGAAAAATCTTTTTCTGCCGAAATATATAACAGCAATACCTTCGTATTGGAGAATACGGAATATTTCATCAATTAATATTTTAAATAGTTCAATTCTGCCAAGGTGCTGGAACACAATAAAGGTATAAGCAATATCAATCGCATTCTTCGTAAATGGTAAGTGGGCGCCGTCAAATTGTATTAATTGATAATTGAAAATGGCTCTGGTCTTTAGTTCTTTGCTTACTAAATTGTTTTTATTATGAATATCTATTCCGAGTGTTTTTCCAAAATGGTTTGCAGCCTCTGCAAGCAATCTTCCACCTCCATGTCCAATATCCAATGCAACTTTATCAGCAGGCAAATCGATATATTCATCTAAAGGTTTTTTTATATTAACAAGAAAATCTAATTTCCCTTTATTAAATGCAGTGTCTTTGTTTGACGAATTATTAAACCAGGAGAAGAAGTCATCGCTGGAGGCATGCGATACTTTTTCTATCTCTGCTCTGAAATTTTCAGCGTTTTTATGCATAACAGATAAAAATGTCTTAACTATATTTTTTCGAAATAAAATATGCCGTTTTTATTAATTTCATAATTGGAATTGGAAAAAGAGCCCATAAAAGCCTTCCTTTGAGCGCAGGCGTTTCAAGTAGATGATATCCTTTTTTCAAATGCTTTTTTGCTGCCTTATAACGACCTCTTTGTAAACAAGCCATTCCAAAAGAAAAATGAAAATGCTTTTCCGGAAGCTTCAGGGTATGAATGCATGGAATAATATCTTCTTTAGTGTGAATGTTTTTAACGGCATCCACCATTTGAACCGGAGTATAACCGGAAGCATAAAGGGTACAGGAAAGGGCGGAAAGCATAATCTGGTGGTCGGTATGACGGTTCGAAACTGAGTTTTTATAATTCGAGTAGTGGAGCAGAACATCCGGGATATTTTTTATTGTACCAACCTGTGCCATTCGATGCCACAAATTAATGTCCTGGCTGTAGATAAAGGACTCACAGTACCTGCCGACACGGATGAAAACATCTTTTCGAAACATGGCCGATGAATGCCGGATGGCATTCACATATTTAAGTCGCTCTCTTAATATTTGATTTTCGCAAATTACCCCCGCCTGGGCCCGAAGAACTTTTTTGTTTGGGGGATTCAGTGCCTGTGATCCGGTACCGCAGAGGACCAGGCTGCTGTCTTTCTGAAATTCCTTTATTTGAGACTCCAATCGTCTCGGCAGGGATATATCATCAACATCCTGAATGGCTATTAACGGGGCTTTGGCGCGGTTGATGGCAGTGTTCAGGGCTTTGGTAAGACCTTGATTTTCTTGGGAAACAATGGATATTCGTTCGTCGAGAGCATTATATTTTTCCAGAAGTTGTCCACTTCCGTCGGTGGAACCGTCGTCAATAATTATAAACTCAAAATTACCAAATGTTTGACGGAGTATGGCTGGAATGCTTTGATCCAGAAAGGAAATGCCGTTTCTTACTGCCATTATAACAGAAATATCAGGATTTATTATCATATGCTGCATAATGTGTCACCAAGATTATACAATATTATATAATTATGGTACAGGAAATATTAAGATAGTGAAGATAAACGGTCTTATGAGGAAATCCTCAGGAAGCAACCGTCGTTGAGAAAGATCCACCATTAAGCATATGCCGCATTCATTTATCACCCGTCTGAAAGCACTAATAAATAGCTGTCGACGACATTATATGATGAAAGACAGCCTGCTGATACTTGCATCTCAGATACTTATGGCACTGTTTAATCTTGCTGCAAGCGCATTTCTGGCCAGGAATTTGAGTATGGATGGTCTTGGTGAATATCAATTGATTCTAGCATATTTGGGAGTAGCTTCAATTGCCGCTCTGCCGGGAATGAATACAGCGATATATAAAAGTGTGCTTAAAGGATATGATTCGATTTACGGGAAAGCTCAGAAGAGAGTACTCGTATCGGTTTTAATTTGCTCCGGGTTGCTCATGACAACTTCGTGGATATACACAAATGTAAGAGGAAATTTTAAAGTAGGGCAAGTGCTCTTTTTTCTTTCTTTGTTGCTACCGGCAACCGGGTTTCAAAAATATGATAGCGTTTTGCTGCCGAAATGCAGATTCGTTGCATCACGATTAATTAGTGTTTTGTCTTCATTTCTCACAGCTATCGTTATAGGGCTCACATCATTTTATACGCATGACTTCAAAGCTGTGCTCCTTGCATTTATTGGAATCAATGGAATGCTTACTATTGCCGGCCATTTTATTGCAAAAATGTCTCTGGGTTCGGCAGAACCGAAAAATGACGAAGAAAAGAAAATTTTTCGACAAGGATGGGAATTCTCTTTGCTGGCTGTTTTTAATACAATCGTTTTGAAAATAGATAGAATAATTCTTGGTGTAATTGATCCACGTTATCTTGCAGTTTACTATATTGGCACAATAATGCCTCGGATTGTTAAAGACAATCTTAAAAACATTGCTGCAGTTCCCATTTCCTGGTGGGGTAGAAAAACACCTCAGGATAACATCCAGAAGCTGCTATCCAATTGGTATAAAATCCTTCTTTTCGGAGTCTGCTTGAGTGCAATAATTATTGCTGCAGCGCCGGTTGTATTGCCGATTTTTTTTGGAGAGGAATACAGAAAATCTGTAATTATTGCTCAGGTACTATCTTTGACTATTCCAACCAACATTCTTGCAGCTTTTGTTTTTTCCTTTGATACGTTTCAGCGACGCGGAAGATATGTACAAATACATTCATATATACAAAAAATTTTCTATTGTCTTTCGCTTGTGATTTTTCTTCAATTCTGGAAAATAAAAGCCGTGATTTTCAGCATTCTCCTTATGGAGTTGTACCGCGGTGTTGCAGCCATAGTGTATTTATTTATAATTTTAAAGCGATCGAACAGCATTGATGCAAAAGAAATTTAGAAAAGCCATGTTCATAACCTTTCGCCGGTATTACCTTGACCTGTTTCTTGATCAAAACAAGAAGCTGTACCATGGAATGGTTATTGATATAGGCGGCAAAAAAAAGAATAAACGAGGATCTTTCAGTCCGCCAAAGGATACTACCCTGCGGTGGATTTATCTCAATGGCAACAACAATGCAGATGTTATCGCCGATGCGTGTATTCTTCCCTTAATGACTGGTTGTGGGGATGTAATTGTTGCCTGTGAATTGTTTGAGCATCTGAGCGATCCATCCGGCGCACTTAAAGAAATAGCACGAATAACGAGGCCGGGAGGCAAAATCGTTTTTTCGATGCCTTTTCTTTATGCAATACATGCAGATCCGGGGGATTTTGTGCGATGGACAAAACAAAAAATCGAAAAGGAATTTAACCAAGCCGGCTTTTCCATTGGTTCTATTCTGCCGATGGGTGGATTTTTTGCCGTTGTCTATGATATGATGAATATGTATTTGCTGAAAAATCCCAAACGACACAGCATGCCCGCTTTTATAATGAAAAAGCTGCTTCATTTAACAAGACCAGCAATCCGGTATCTTGAACACCGAACAGCCTGGACCATGGAGCATTTTACAACCGGATATTTTGTGATTGCCGATAAACGATACTATTAAGCTTGGAGGCTGATAGTAATATAATGAATATGGAAAAAAAAGTTTTTGTTTACGGATCTGACAATATGGGATGGTCCATTGATTCAGACCGGAACCATGCGATCAGATTCTTGAATGATATTGGTATGAATATTTGCAAAACACCACTCTTTTGTTCGGCGATTCATTGTGTGTGGTGGACAAAGCTGAGGCGTGCTTTAATCGCGCCCTTTCGAAACAAAAAGATAATTGCCGTGGCAACAAATGAAATAAACGAACGGACAGAAGAATTTAATAAAATTAATTCGTTCGTTACATTATGGATCGCGCCAAGCCGAAAGCAGGAACTCTGGTTTTTGGAGCAAAATATCCCGTGTTTTTACTTGCCTTTTTATGTTGATGAAAAAGTGTTTTACCCACGGGATATACCTAAGGCAATGCTATGCGAAATGCTTTGTATTGATTATGCGCTGCTGGAGGATAGATTCATTATTGGTTCATTCCAAAGAGACTCTCTGGGGGAAAATCTGCAGAAACCAAAATGGCAGAAAAATCCTGATTTGCTTATTGATATTGTAAGCGAGCTACCGATTGATAGAGACAAGTTCGTTCTTTTGCTGGCGGGACCCCGCCGCCATTATATTATCGAACAGTGTCGGAAAAGAAATCTACCATTCGTATTTGTTGGCAAATATCCGCACAACGATGAAGATGATATACACTATAATACACTTCCAACAGAAAAAACGGCACTGCTGTATAATCTGATTGATTGCTACATCGTTACCTCTCGCTCGGAAGGAGGCCCAAAGGGAATTGTTGAAGCATCATATACAAAAAAGCCGGTGATAAGCACACGCACAGGTGCTGCACCGGATTATCTATGCGATAATGAAATCTTTGATTCAAAAGAAGAATGTATTAAAACGCTTTGCAAATTATATAATAGTAAGAGGTTTGCGGTCGGTATTGCAGGCAAATCGTTTGAAAAGTCTCTGTCGATTGGCTGCTACAAAAAGACAAAAGAACGATACTGTAAGCTTTATGTCTCGTTAGGAATAATTAATGAAGGTTGACCGTGTTAAGATAAACATTCTTTATGAATTCAAGGACAATGCATGGGGAGGGGGAAATCAGTTTCTCAAGGCATTGCAGGCGGAATTCAGGCGTAAGGAGGTATACGAAGATGAGCCCGGGCATGCGGATGTAATTCTTTTTAACAGCTTTCCGTTCAGGGAAGAATATCGTTTCAGGCAAATAGCCGAACTAAAGAAAGACGGCAAGATCATTTTTCATCGAATCGATGGACCGGTTTCAAGTATACGGGGAAAAGATAAATATATTGATAAGTTAATTTATATATTTAATATGACATTTGCAGATGCCAGTATTTTTCAGAGTGAATGGAGCAAAAACGAGAACTACAGGCTGGGCATCAGGAAAAATCCGGAAATTGTCATATCGAATGCTGCCGATGCTGCAATTTTTAATCGTATCAGCAAAGATGTGTTTACTCGAAACCGGAAGGTGCGGCTTATCGCGACGAGCTGGTCCTCCAATTGGCGCAAAGGATTTGATATATATGAATATTTAGATAAAAATCTTGATTTCAGCAAATATGAAATGACTTTCATCGGAAACTCACCGATAGAGTTTAAAAATGTTATTAAAAAAGATCCGCTTCCCAGCTATGAGCTGGCAGCTGAGCTGAAAAAGCATGATCTGTATATAACAGCGTCAGAGAAAGATCCGTGTTCAAATTCTCTGATCGAGGCTTTATCATGCGGCTTGCCGGCTGTTGCATTGATGGATGGGGGACATCCGGAAATAATCGGAGCTGCCGGTGTTTTTTTTACCGGAAAAAAGAATGTTCTTGAAGCGATAGATCGGGCGGTAATTGAATATGATACACTTGTCAGAGCGATAGTAATTCCGAGTATTACCGAATGTGCTATGAAATATTACGATTTTATGAGAGAAACACATAGTAAAATCAAAACAAAAGTGCTGCAAAGAAAAATGGTCGGTCAATTGCAGCAGCATATTTTCTTTTTGAAGATAAGGATCCTAAAGCATTTCAAAATTTGAGATTATGGCTGATAGCGAAAACACAAATGATTTAACCTGGATATACGGGTTGAAAGATAATATTCCGGCTTTTCTGCGACATTTAAAGGGCTCCATGCGACCAGGATTTTATCACTATTCGCTAACGGGAGATTATTTCGGAGAAAAGGTCAAATGGGGTTTGGGAAATGCGGTTTTTTTCTTGAAAATTGTGTATACTGTCGGATTGGAGACAATTTTTAAGCATGAGATTCGAGAAGCAATTATGTATATCAAAAGTTTTCAGAAAAGGAACGGCTTGTTCAAAGATGAGCTTTTGAGTTTGACGTCGCTGCCCTTGAGGATTACCGGTTTTTTAAGGCATCCTGATTTGCAGGCGCTTTCCGGAGCTGCAATTCTGCTGGCAGAGACCAGACAGGCCATTGCGACACTGGAGTTGTTTGGTGAGATGCCGAAATACACTTATGCGAGGGTGCCGAATAATAAAACAGAAGTGCAGAAATTTATTGACAGGCTTGATTGGAGCCGTCCCTGGGGCGCCGGAAGCCATTTTTCCCATCTTCTGTTTTTTTTGAAAAGAAGTCTTTTTACAAATAAAGAAGAACTCATAAATGCAGCTATCGAAATAGTAAACAACTTGAGAAACCATGATGGGTTCTGGTATCGAGGATACACAGATGAAGCTCAGAAGATAAATGGAGCAATGAAAATTATTACAGGGCTAAAAGCTGCTGATCGCTTGTCATTTTCTGATGGGGAGCAAATGGTCGACCTATGCTTAAATGCAATTAATAATCGTAATGCCTGTGATAATTTTAATATTGTATATGTTCTCAAATACGCATGGGAGCAGTCGGGGAAAGTTTACCGTACCGATGATATACAAAGATTCATGAGAAAACGGCTCCAGATGTGCAGAGAGTATTATTATCCTCAGAGTGGCGGATTTTCTTTTCGGAAAGGAAAAACAAACTGCATATATTATAATTCTCCGGTTGCGCGTGCAAAATACGAACCGGATATACATGGCACTGTAATGTTCCTTTGGGGGATATCGATTATCGCCATCGTGCTCGGACTAGAAAACAAATTAGGATTCAGGGAGTTTACGCCATGAGAAAGTCGGGGCAAGGATGTTAAATCTTTATCTGTCGAATGTGTAATAATCATGACTTTTTTTTCAGCTACCTTAAGCTCTAAGAGCAAAAAGAATTCTCTTAAAAAAATTCTTTTAGCAGCCCTTTATCACAGAAGCACCGATTTGGTGAGGTGTGGGCTGTTTGTAAGAATGCAGCGGTCATGAAAGACTAAGAATATCATGAACCTTGCCCTTTTTTTTACTTACAGGATATCGCTCAAAGACTGGATTGAGCAAGGGGTACTTGAGCGCGAAAAGCTTTTGTACGAGCGACTGCTTGACAATAAAGCAGTAAGTGCCGTATACTGGTTTACCTATGGGGCTGGTGACGGCATGCTGGCAAATGAATTGCACAAAAACGGAAAAATCAGCAATAAAATTATTGTAGTTCCGATGCCTCGATTGTTAAACGGGTGGCCGGGATGTCTTATTTACACCATTGCTATGCCTTTCATTCACAAGATTGTGTTGAATGGATGTGATATTTTAAAAACAAATCAGGTTCGAGGCTCCATTGCAGCCTTTGTCGCCAAGGTTGTTTTTAAAAAAAAATTGCTTGCCCGATGCGGATATCTGCCGTCTCAATTGAGAAAGGCTCAAAAGAGGTGGTTCTGGGCGATTACTCTCGGATATTCTGAAACCGTTCTTTTCAGACACTGCGACATTGCAATGGTAACAAGCGGTGAACAACGGAATTTTCTGATAAATAAACAGCACATTGATCCTCTAAAAATTGCTGTTGTTCCAAATTATGTAAATACACAGCAGTTCTACAACCGGGCAGCCGAAAAAGAAGAGAATGGAATTCTCTATGTTGGAAGAATAAGCCCCGAAAAGAACCTCTATTCTTTATGCGACGCCCTGCATGGTACAGATATGGTTTTGCATGTTTACGGTCGTGACATGATGAGTGGAACCTTGGCAAAGTTTGTTGCTCGCCATAATAATGAAGTTGAACTCAAGGGGGTTGTCGATAGTGCAAAACTTCCTTTTATATACAGCAGCTTCATGTACTATGCCATAGTATCATATCACGAGGGCATGCCGAAATCTCTGTTAGAAGCCATGGCCTGCGGTTGTGTCTGTATAGGCACCAATGTTCCCGGGATTAAAGAGATAATTAAGGACGGCATAAACGGTTATCTCGCCTGCGGAACAGGCAAGGATGCAATTCGCGAGGCAATCATGCGGGCAAGAGAATCGGATAATACCGAACTTGTGAAAGAAGCCGCGGCATTCGTGAGAGATAACTTTTCATTGGAAATGGTTGTTGATAAAGAACGAATGGTTATACAAAAGCTTGCCGGGATTTCAAAGTGAAATATTTCGATAAACAAAACGATCGCCTGGTATATATTCAGCAAAACGCCGATAAAGCATTCTGGCAGGACCACTGGAGAAAGCAGGATTACAGTTTCCTGAATACACGCAATATTCCCCGGAATAATTTTATTATCGAAACAACAAAAAAATATCTACCAGTGAATTCGCTGCTCCTTGAAGGGGGATGCGGAACAGCAAAGCAATCCTGGTATTTGCGTTGCACCGGATTTAAAGTTATTGCAATGGACTATATCTCTTCTCTTCCGGAAAAGATTAAAGAATTCGGCAAGGAGGTGCGGTATACCGTTGCCGATACACGACACATTCCGCTCCCCGAGCATTCTATTGACGGGTATTGGTCGCTGGGAGTAATTGAACACTGGTATGGCGGCTATGAGCAGTTTGTCAACGAAATGGCAAGAGTAATCAAACCGGGAGGATATCTATTTTTAACGTTCCCCTGGGTTAATAGTATACGAAGGCTTAAAATTATATTGAAAAAATACCCGTTATTTACTCATGAGGAGCAGGGCATTAAGCAATTTTATCAGTTTGCTCTGGAAAAGAATGATGTAGCACATAAGCTTACGCGCAAAGGCTTTGAGCTTGTTAAACAGGCGCCCTATGACGGTTTGAAGGGGATCCGGGAAGATGTTCCTCCTCTGAAAGGAATTGTAACGATGATATCCGGGTCAAAGCGACAGCTAATCAGAATATTATCCATGGCAATAAATCGGGTGGCCTGTCCATTAGCGGGCCATATGATTCTTCTAGTGTTGAAAAAAAAGTAGCAGCATGCGATTTCAAAAAGAAACAGTTATTCTTGCAGCGATAGCAGTGCTTTCCGCGGTACTTGTTCTTTTTTTCAGTTTTGCATTCCCACTCCACCAGCATGGCGATAACTGCGGCTATATGATCCTGGGAATGGCTTTTGCTCAGGGAAAAGGGTTTGTCGACATATCGCAGCCGTCAATGCCTCATTTTCTCTGGTGGCCGCCGGGATTTCCACTTTTTATTTCTGCGTTTTTTAAAATTTTCGGTCCCTGGTGGTATGTCCTAAAAACTCTTCTGTTTATCGGGCTTTTTGTGACGCTCTATTTCTTTGCACGATATATCTATAAAAAAGAAAAATCTCTTTTTGCAGCATCAGCAATACTATGCGCATTGGGTTTCAGCTCTGCGCTCCATTTGATGTCATCATATCTGTATTCAGAGATTTACTTTGTGATCTGCTCGATCCTCTTTTTCATTCTCTGGGATAGATGGAATAAAAAATTAACTGTTACGAAAATTGCAGTATTATCCTTGTGTGCTTTGTACATTGGAACCATACGGAATATCGGACTGGCACTTCCCCTGGCCTTTGCGCTTTATCTGGGGTTCAAGCTGAAGAGAAACGACAAAAAAGCACTCCGGCTATCCTTTCTATTTCCACTGGTATTAATAATCGGCTATGCTTCGGCCGCATTGGTTGCTCCCGGATTTCAAATTGGCTCCTTCGGTGCCTTCTTTGGGGTCAAGACCTATGAACACCAGCGGGGAATTGAAAACGGTGAAACCCAAACAGCACGGAGTAGTCACGGTTCAAACAGGAAAACATCCGAGGTTTTCATAAATAAGATACGAAAAATTGGCTTTTCCCTCCGGGGCTACATGCTTACCCTGATACCGCAAACATTGCTCCGCACAAGTTACTACTCCTTTCCCATGAGTAAAACAAAAGCACTCCTTACGGCAATTATTACGATTATTGTGCTCATCGGCTGGTATACGTCCATTTCACCCTATCCGCTCCCTGCACTTTATACCTTTGTTTACATGGGGGTGCTCTTGTTCTATGGCCCTCTCTATATACGATTACTGGTGCCGATCGTGCCTTTTCTCTTTGTCTATCTGTACAGAGGAATACGAGCCATTATTGGATGGAAAATCAAAAAGCCGGTGTTGGCGACATCGCTTATTGCGCTACTCTGGACCGGTGTTGTTGCAGATAATGCCTACTGGACTTTTTCCATGCCTCGCAAAGATATGAAAGCATCATTTAGTGACAGACAGTATCAAAAGGCTTTGCAGTGGGCGATAATAAATATCGGCAAAGACGATATCGTTGCATGCCAGACAAATCATTATCTTTTTCTGATGCGCGATGCTTTGACCGTTCCGGTTGAGAGTATTCACTCGCAGAAGGATGTCTTTAATTTATTGAAAGCTAACAATGTCCGGTATTTGATTGTAACAAAAGTTACCGGAAGGCGCTATGATACCCAGTGGAAAATTGTCGAGGATGTAATCAAGCAGAACAAGGAGCGCTTTATGGTTGTTTTCGGAGATCCCGAAACTGGTACGTATATAGTAAAGTATGTGCCCGATACCCATCAGAGTCCACAGAGACCGGCGGAAATGCACACATTTCTTGGGATTATGAATTGATAGATTGCCTGGGTGTCTGGGAGAAAATGGCTAAGGCTTTAAAATGTCACGCTGCTTGCGTAACTGCCTGTTTTCTTTTACAATCAATTTGATATCAGCATCAGAAGATTTGAGGTTGCCGTTGACTGGAAAACAATCGGCCGGGTCTATTTTGCATGCCTTGACACAGCGGCATATTGGTCGATGGCTGATAACAAGATCTCTTTCTACTTCACGGCAACTCATATTGTCGTGGACAACCATTTGCACAGCATGGAGCTTGAATTCGGCATCGTATTTTCTACGATCTTTTTCATGGAGACCTCCATAGTTACATTGTACTACATCGGCCAATTTCCGGCCCGGTGTAGCTTAACTATGTGTCCACTAAATCGCTCACCTTCCACTCTGTGAGGGTGATGTTAAGTATTTTGTTAAAAAATATTGAACTTCAATAAAAACATAAATTAATCCTAATTGGATAAACACTGATAAATTTTACTCTTTTGGAAAAATTCAAATTAAAAAGTAGTCTTACAAAAGAATTAATCTTATATAAAGTTTATGTTAAAAAATTTTCATCCCCGAAAAACAGAAAAAGAAAAAGGAAGCCCATATAGAATTTATATTGATAGATTTTTGAAAGAAAGTCTAGGTGGATTTATTCCAAAAAAAGAAAACAGCTTCGCTTTTTTTGAAAGGTTTAAGGGCAAAATCAACCAAAAAGCTCTTTTATTGAAGCTAAAATTATTTAGAAATACGAAAAAAAAGTATTTTGTTTATTATCATCTTCCGAAGACAGCCGGAACAGCGGTAAAATATTATTCCAGAAAAAGAAACCTGACAAACAGTATACTTACCCTACCCCACGAATATACAGTAAACAATATCAAATTTAGAAACAATAACGTTGTAAAATTCGGAACAGTAAGAAATCCTTTATCATGGTATGTTTCATTATATAAATTTAAAATAGAATCCAAAGAAAAAGATTATTCAGGCATGAGAGATACTTCTTTCAGAGATTTTTTCAATGATTTGGTCTTATTTAAAAATGGAAAAGAAGGAATTAAAAGATGGCACAAGCCATGGAGGAAAAATTCAGCTCCTTTTAAAATATTAGAAAATTATCATCCTCAATTTGGATTTTATTCCAACAACGTTTTTTATTATTTTGGTAGAGAAATAAATTTAGAGACAGCAAAAACAGAAAATATAAATCAGGATTTAGAAAAAATCTTTCAAGGAAAAGTAAAATTAAAAATAGAAAGCAAAATAAATACATCAGGTCACAGCTATTATATGGATTATTATACAGCCGAAATGATAGAAGAAATTAAAAACAGAGACAGGATTATTTTTGAAAAATTTTATCCGAAAGAATTATGAACAAAATAATTATAAAATTATTACTAAAACTGCATTCTTTTTGCTATAACTGGAGCAGTTTTTTTGCAATACGAGTCGAAAAAGGAGTTCATCCAAAACATAGGCTTACAAATTATCACAGCTTTTTTGTTGACAACATAAACATTGGAGACAATGTTTTGGATGTTGGGTGTGGAAAAGGGGTATTGGCATATGATATTTCAAAAAAAGCAGAAAAAGTCACTGCGATTGATATTGATTCAAAAAAGATTAAAGAAAATAAAAAGAAATTTGCAGGTAGGAATATAAAATATATTTCAGGCGATGCGACAAAAGATTTGGAAAATAAAAAATTTGATGTAGTGATTTTATCCAATGTTTTAGAGCATATAGAAAACCGTATTGATTTTTTAAGAAAAATGAAAAGACTAGCTCCTAAAATCCTAATAAGAATACCTTTGATAAGCAGAGACTGGATAACTCTTTACAAAAAAGAGTTGGGTCTAGAGTATAGGCTTCATAGGGGTCATTATATAGAGTATACGTTAGAATCTTTTAAGGGGGAATTAAATCAAGCGGAGCTTGAAATTAAAAGTTATTCAATTCAATTTGGAGAAATATGGGCAGTGATAAATTTTTAAAAAAGCATTCGTCCTTTTTTGACCGGAAGGAAAAAATCGAATTTGCAGGAGTAATTTTTGCCGCTTTTGCTGCATATTGGTCATCATAAATCGAAGATCCTCATCACGCTGTTTTGCGTCAATACGCACAATGACCCTCCGCGCTTTGTTTCAACTACCCGCTCGGTATTTCAATTAGGCGAATGTGCGGCACTGCCCGATCTCTTCACGCGTCCTTTCAGTCGGGGCACCAACAGCCAAAAGATGCTTTTTTTTGTATAATTCAGGTTAGTTCCGCATTTCTCTGGTGGACTTCCGTTTCCCGGAGAAGTAATAATTTTCGGATCATAAAAGAGCCGACAATAACGGCAATACTTCCCAGGAGAACGGCGCGTAGCGGCAGCCAGGGGATCGTATAGCGCGTAAAGCCAACTTCAACCGCCGCGGTAAGAATATAGCCGTAGATAAAGGCAACGACCACAAAGAAGATGCCGCTCGATACGATATCCCTGAAATTTTTCCAGAGGCTCGCTGCAGCAAAGGGTATACCGATAAAGAGCAGCCACGATGGAGGGTGAAACAACCCGCGGAGAAAGCGCCAGAGTATCAGCGAAGGGCCGGAGAGTGATGTAAGCGAATCCTGTCCGATTCCGTCAAGCACACGGGGATCGGGGTAATATTCGGACGATACGAAAAGTAGATGATATAAATCCATAAAAACAGACTTGATATATTTATAAGGATTGGCGGCAACTGATCGAATAAAAAATCCGATCAGCGCATCGTTTGCCTCTTTGTACGAAATACCCGAATCCGTAACAAGGCTTCGCATGACATCATGCGGGATCGCGTTTGCATCCCAGTCTTCAAGCGGACTCTTTGATCCGGAGCCGGGATTGATACCCCGAGCGCTGGATGCATTTTGCAGCATTTAAAAACAACGGATAAAGCGGCGCACGCCGCATGGTCATCGAAAACAAAGCGCTGCTGTGATCGCGTACCTGCGAAAGCCAGTGTATATATGAATAGCTGTCGCCGGTAATGCCGATGGGATTGTTAAATGCGTAAAGCAGGTGAGAGATCAGGCTGATGCCGACGCTAACAGAGAGAATATACCTGCCGCGCAAATATCGCTCGGGAATCAGGCATAGAGCCACCGAAAATACGATGAAAGGAGTAAGCTCATTGAAAATTAAATAGCTCATGGCACTTTCTGCAAATATATCACATTTACCGAAAATTATCAATCTGAGAAAGTACAGTTAATCTTTCCGGTAAATTCCACTTAAGTATACCTGCTATCTTATGTGTTGTCCATATGATGCGTATGGTATATACTATACATGCATTATAAGTGTCCTAATTCCCTAAAATGAATTCCGTGAAAATTATGTCTGCAACAAAGATCCTTCAACCCCCTACTGGCTTTTCTTTGCAGGGAGCAGGTTTGTTAATGTAATCATATCCCTTGGTTCTATTTACCTTTGTTATTTAATCGGACGAAAGCTGGTTAATAAACAGACCGGACTTGTCGCCGCACTTATCATGGCATTACTGCCGCTACATTTAACAAATTCGGTGCGCATTGTTCCGAATATGCTTCTGTTGCTGCTGACAGCTTGCACGATTTATTGTTCGCTTTTATATTTGCATTCCGACCGTCGGAGTGGCAGATGGCTTATTTTGTCATCGGTGTTTGCGGGATTGAGTCTAGGGACAAAATATCTGTTCATTGCGCCGCTGGCTCCCATTCTATCAAAATGGCTGAGAGACTTGGATAACGGGCGGGAATTTTTCGATAAGCGCCTGCTTATAATTATCGCTGTTGCTGCAGCCGCATTTTTTATATCGACTCCATTCTCGATTATATCCTTTGATGAATTTATTAGGGATATCAATTTCGAAAGGATGCATTATAAAGAGGGCCACCCCGGCGCGGAAACGTCTTTTGCGATATTCAGGTTTTTGAAATATCTCTTATTTCATGGCGCAACGCCGCTTTTATTTGCTGTATGTCTGGCAGGAATCGCATGGTCAACAAAAGACAAAAGTCGAGAATCACTGGTAATTTATTCAATTCCTGTGCTGTGGTTTTTTTATGCCGGGACCTATAAGGTTACTTTCGCCCATAATATTCTAACCTTTTCGATTGCTCTGTCGATTGGCGGAGCATATGTGTTGAGCAAAATTAATAATAGGAAATTGCAAATATTATTAATCGCAGCAATCGCAGCATATCCAGCAATAATCGATTTCGGCCATATAAAACAAAGGATAAAGCCCGACATCCGCCATGCTGCCGAGAAATGGGTTAACAGCAATTTGCTGGCGGGAAGCAAAATCGGTCAGGAAGTATATACCTGCTTCCCGGACAGCAAAAAAGTCGATGTTGTTTTTTCAGGCATCTGTGGCACTTCCTATATGACATCAGACAGCATTCGCGCGCTGGGCTATGATCATCTGATCATGGCCAGTCATTCGAGATTTTCAAGCGATCTCGATAAATACGCGGATAAAATTGCCAACAATGAAAGTCATCTGAAGGAGTTCGAAGAAGTCAAGGTGTTCAATCCCGGCAAGGAGTACCAAGGGGATGTCTTCAGAATTTTAAAATTTCACTATCGATACAACCTCCTATTCCCGACAATATCCCCAATTTCTCTCTATATCCTCAGATTTCACCCATTCAATATTGGATAACCGAGCAATAAAACTTATTTTAACACTCAACTTTAGAATTCCATCCCGCTACAACGGGAAAAAGGTTCGAGTTTCGATTTTTGAATTTCCGGCCCCGCCGGTATAGGGAGGATTTATTCATGAGCAAAGTATCAGTTATTGGAGCAGGACAAGTCGGTGCGACCGCGGCCTTGTATCTGGCACAGATGGACATCGATGAAGTTGTTATGGTTGATGTTGTTGAGGGGGTGCCGCAGGGCAAGGCATTGGACATGATGGAAGCTGCTCCGGTGCTCGGGTTCAATGCAAAGGTGACCGGCTCCAACGATTATGCGGCGATTGAGGGCTCTGATGTTATCATTCACACGGCAGGAATTCCCCGCAAACCGGGCATGGATCGCATGGATCTTTTAAAAACCAATGTCGGCATTGCGCGGAATGTTGCATCGGAAATCATGAAACATTGTCCTTCGGCGAAAATAATCGTGGTGGCAAATCCGCTTGACATTATCTGCATGGCGGTTCTTCGTGCAACAGGATTGCCTTCCAATCAGGTGATTGGACAGGCTGGGGTTCTGGATGGCGCCCGGTTCCGGTATTTTATTGCCGAGAAACTTGGCGTGACTCCCGGTGATGTTACAGCGATGGTGCTTGGCGGTCACGGCGATCAGATGGTGCCCCTGAAACGGTTCGCCTCGGTTGGAGGGATACCGCTTGACAATCTCATGGACAACGGTACTATCGAGCAGCTGGTTGCCCGTACCCGCACGGGTGGTGGAGAAATAGTCAAATACCTGAAAACCGGCAGCGCGTTTTATGCCCCGGCAGCATCATCGGTGCAGATGGCCGAGTCGATCCTCAAAGATAAAAAGAGAATTATCGCGGCGTCGGCATACCTGAACGGCGAGTATGGATACGATTCCATCTTCCTCGGCGTTCCTGTTGTGCTTGGAAAAGAAGGCATAGAAAAAATAATCGAGATAGATCTAACCTCAGAAGAAAAAACAGCGCTGGATAAATCGGTCGATGCCGTTAAAGATGGTGTCACTCAGCTTGACACTATTTAGATTATAATCGGCACGATTTATTTTTATAGCTGTTATACACTTTGGCCATTCCGGATCCGATATCCAATAAGCTGTGGAGGTTTAATCATGCCGATCTATGAATTTTACTGCGACAAATGTAACACCATTTTCAATTTCTTTTCCCGAAGCATCAATACCGAAAAGGTACCGCCCTGTCCCAGAGATGATGCTCATACCTTGAGCCGTAAGATATCCCGATTTGCAGCGCTCTCCGGATCGCGGAAAGGCGATGCCGGTGAGGGCGATGATCCCCTGGCAAACCTTCCCCTGGATGAATCAAAGATGGAGAGCGCTATGGCTTCGCTTGCCTCGGAAGCTGAAAAGATCAACGAAGACGATCCCCGTCAAGCGGCAAAGCTTATGCAGAAATTCTCCGACATGACCGGCCTTAAGTACAATGACAAAATCCAGGATGCTCTCAGCAGGATGGAGGCCGGTGAAGACCCCGAATCGTTGGAACAGGATATGGAAGATGCTATGGGTGAGGATGAAAACCCCTTTGTAATGTCCTCGGGCAGTGGAAAGAGAAACGCCCCGCCGGCAAAAGATGATACCCTCTATGAGATGTAGCTGCCATTCTTGAATGTAATCCCGGACTTTGTGATTTTATAATTTAGGGACGGAGGCAAATTTTATAATATTGTAATATTTGCCTCCGTCCCCAAACACTGGGGTCAAATGACCACACAACCATAAAACATTCATAACTCATTGAAAATCAGAGGTTTGAACGTTATACTTGTTTGTAGATATGACGGCTGGGGTGAAAAGACCCCAATTTATTACACGTTATATTTTGGCATTAATGTCATAAGTGGCAGAATTTATTAAGGTTGTGACTTCTGGCATGGGTCTTGCGGTGTTTAGTGGCGGATCGATAAGGAAAGGGCCCAGATCCAAAAAGTAAAACGGAAACAAGATATCCACCTTACACTTAACCTGGGAGGGTTATATGAAAAAGCTCCTTACCTCAATCGCAATCGCTGCTTTCGCTTTCAGCGTTGTAGCACAGGACGGCACGCAAACAGCAACACAAAATGCCGGCGAACTGGAAGAACTCAAAGCTGAAATCCAGACGCAGGTGATGAATAAGTTGCAGCAGATCCCTGATGATGTTCAGAAACAGCTTCAGGAAGCCAAACAGGCTGCAGAAGCTGCTCAGACAGCGCTGAAACAGATGAAAAAGCAGGGCGGTTCCAATGCCGATATCGATGCAGCAATGGAACAAACCCGTCAGCAGGCACAGGATAAAATCGGCGAAGCTATCCAGAAGATGGAACAGGTCTCAGAGAAAGTCCAGGAACAGGTGAAAGCTGCTGCGGAAGAAGTGCAGAAAAAACTTGCAGCCAAGGAAGGCGAGATCAAGCAGCTTCAAACAAAAATTCAGGATGGTACCGGTTCGGGTAGTCAGAGTGGCAAATAAATTTCCGATCCGATGTCGTGCACCGATGGCGGACGGAT
>WJLZ01000097.1 GCA_014728215.1 Chitinivibrionales bacterium | reverse complement strand
CCGGGGGGTTGGGCTATCAGGAAAAGCATTTTCCGAGCTGGGTCTAAGGGGCTGCCTAGCCCCTTCCATAATATTATCCCCAAATAATTAAAATATAAAAATGCCAAACCCCTCCTATCTCAAAAATGGTCTCCGTTTCACCTGTAAACAGTGCGGGAACTGCTGCACCGGCGAACCGGGGACAGTCTATGTGTCCGAAAGTGAAATAAATGCAATCGCCGGGCGTCTTGGATTGGATCCCACTGCATTCAAAGAGCAGTATTGTTATCCTTTTCGCGACAGTTTCAGTCTCAGGGAGCATCCCGACGGCGCCTGTGTGTTCTACAAGAGCGTCGGGGGGTGCCTTATCTATCCGGTCCGTCCTTCACAGTGCCGCACCTATCCATTCTGGATAAAGATTATCAGAAATGAGAAGAACTGGAATAACGAGAAAAAAGCGTGCCCGGGTATCGGAGTGGGAAAACTCTTTACCGAAGAGACTATTACAGGGGTCGTGAATGGTAGGAGCTGAAGAGATGTGAGACAACGAGCGTGACAACGATTTGAGAGTTGAAAGTCGAAGGCGATGCACTGAAAAACGATACCCCACAACCCCTTCCATATAAGCCTCGTCGGAGGCGGCATGTCGGTAGATATCCCCATCCCGGAACACAGAAGTAACAGAATTTGACATAACCACCACAACCAACTATATTAGTAATAATAAGAACGATTATTAGTAAGGGTAGTATGCATTACCGCAAAAGCCGACAACGCGAAAGAATTCTTCAAGTGCTCAAGCAGACGGAGGCCCACCCAACGGCCGACTGGATTTACCATCAACTGAAGGATGAGATTCCCGATCTGAGTCTGGGAACGGTATACAGGAACCTGAAGGTATTAATGGAGCAGGGGCATGTGCGGAAGGTTCCTTTCGGGAGTACTTTCGATCGTTTTGATGCAAAACTTGACCCGCATTACCATCTTGTATGCGAACACTGCGGGAAGGTGCTTGATTTTGAAATGCCTGTTTATGATGAGATAAATCGTCGTGCACAGGAAAGCAGCGCATTCAAAGTTACACGTCACAGAATCGATTTTTTCGGCATCTGTGAAAATTGTCAAAAGCAGATACAACAAAAAACCGGAAACAAAGACACTTCCCGTGGGAAAAGGGGAAGAAAGTCTGGAAGGAGAAAAATAGTATGAGTGAGAGCAAGAAGTGCCCGGTAACGGGTGCGGTAAGCGCAATCCCGGCTGGTCGCGGCGCCTCGAATCGTGACTGGTGGCCAAACCGGTTGGACCTGGGAGTTCTTCACCAGCACACGCAGGTCTCCAGTCCGATGGACCCTGATTTCAATTATGCCGAAGAATTCAAGAAGCTTGATCTTGACGCCCTGAAAAAGGATCTTCATGCGCTGATGACCGATTCTCAGGAGTGGTGGCCTGCCGACTGGGGGCATTACGGCGGCTTGTTTATCCGCATGGCCTGGCACAGTGCAGGCACCTACCGCACGGCCGACGGCCGCGGGGGCGCGAATACCGGGAACCAGCGTTTTGCCCCGGTCAACAGTTGGCCCGACAACGGCAATCTTGACAAAGCGCGGCGCCTTCTCTGGCCGGTCAAGCAGAAATACGGAAACAGGATCTCCTGGGCCGATCTCATGATCCTTGCCGGCAATGTCGCTCTGGAGTCGATGGGCTTTAAAACGTTCGGTTTTGGCGGCGGACGCGCCGATATATGGGCGCCCGAAGAAGATATCTACTGGGGCAGGGAAGACACATGGCTGGGAGACAAGCGGTATAGCGGCGAACGCAAGCTCGAGAACCCGCTGGCAGCGGTTCAGATGGGGCTGATCTATGTAAACCCTGAAGGGCCGAACGGTAATCCCGACCCGGTGGCGTCGGGCCGTGATGTTCGCGAGACCTTTGCCCGCATGGGCATGAACGATGAAGAGACTGTTGCGCTTGTTGCCGGCGGCCATACGTTCGGCAAGGCGCACGGAGCAGGAGACCCCTCGCTGATGGGCCCGGAACCCGAGGCTGCTCCTCTCGAAGAGCAAGGTCTGGGATGGACCAACAGGTTCGGCACGGGCAAGGGAGAGCATACTACTACCAGCGGTATCGAAGGCGCCTGGAAACCGAACCCGACAAAATGGGACAGCGGTTATTTCGACATGCTTTTCGGCTATGAGTGGGAACTGGTAACAAGCCCTGCCGGGGCAAAGCAATGGCTTGCAAAGGATGTCAAAGAAGAGGACATGATCCCGGATGCTCACAATCCCTCGAAAAAGCGCCGTCCAATGATGACCACTGCCGATCTGTCTCTTCGATACGACCCGATTTATGAACCAATCTCTCGTCGATTCCACAAGGACCAGCAAGCCTTCGCCGATGTCTTCGCCCGCGCGTGGCTTAAACTGACCCATCGGGACATGGGGCCGCGCTCGCGCTATCTGGGCACGGACGTCCCCTCGGAGGACCTTATCTGGCAGGACCCGATTCCGGTGGTGGACCACGAATTGATCAATGAACAGGATATCGAAGATCTCAAAGGCACGATACTCGATTCGGGGCTTTCACTATCCGAGCTAGTTGCAACCGCCTGGGCGTCGGCGTCGACATACCGCGGCTCCGATTATCGCGGGGGAGCCAACGGCGCACGTATCCGCCTTGCACCACAGAAAGACTGGGAAGTGAATCAGCCTGTGCAACTGAAAAAAGTGCTGGGTGTTCTCGAAGGAATCAGGAGCGCATTCAACGAGGCCCAGACAAACGGGAAAAGAGTTTCGCTCGCCGACCTGATAGTGCTCGGTGGTTGTGCTGCTGTTGAACAGGCGGCAAAAAACGCTGGCAGCGATATCACCGTTCCTTTCACTCCCGGCCGAATGGACGCCACGCAGGAGCAAACCGATGTCGAGTCATTTGCGTTTCTCGAGCCGGTTGCAGATGGGTTCCGGAACTACAACAAGACAAAATACACTGTTTCAGCAGAAGAACTGTTGATCGATCGTGCGCAACTGCTGACTCTGTCTGCTCCCGAGATGACCGTTCTTATCGGCGGCCTGCGTGTTCTGAATGCCAATCACGATAAGTCCCCTCACGGTGTTTTCACGGACCGGCCGGAGACACTCACCAATGATTTCTTCGTGAATCTCCTTGACATGGGAACCGTCTGGAAACCCGTATCTGAAGAAGGTGACGTCTTTGAGGGGCGCGATCGTGCAACCGGCGAACGCACGTGGACCGGTACCCGGGTCGACCTGGTTTTTGGCTCCAATTCGCAACTTCGTGCACTCGCGGAAGTCTATGCTTGTGAGGATTCGCGGGATAAGTTCGTGCGGGATTTCGTGGCAGCGTGGACCAGGGTGATGAACGCCGACCGATTCGAGCTTGCCTGATTGCAATTGTGGTATGAATACTTGCTTTTGCGGCGGTTGATATGCCGGTATGGCCGGATGGTAATAAACTATCCGGCCTGGAGCGTTTCGAAAAAAGATATCGTAACAATTTTCACGCTTCGGCTACATTTCCGCTTGTTTTTCAGCCCTTTATATATAGCTCATCCATTGATCCGGTCTTCTGTCTTTACTATTTTACAGGTATGTCGTCAAACGTACAATGGGGTATCATCGCAACCGGCGATATTGCCCATACCTTTGCAAGTCAGTTTAGCCGGGTCCCCGGCGCCACGCTTCTGGGAGTAGGGTCCCGGAGCGCTCAGCGGGCAGAGGAATTTGCCCGCACCTATGGCATACCCCGGAGTTACGGCTCCTACCGGGCGTTGGTGGATGACCCTGCTATCGATGCTGTCTATATTGCCACCCCGCACAATCTGCATTACGAAAACACCCTGATGGCGCTGGAGGCCGGCAAGGCGGTTTTGTGCGAGAAGCCCTTTGCGCTCAATGCCGTGCAGGCCAGGGAAATGGTTAACAGAGCAAGGGAGAAAAACCTTTTCTGCATGGAAGCCATGTGGGCGCGATTCAATCCTGCATTTGAAAAGGCATTAGAGCTTCTGGAAGAGCATGCTCTGGGTACAATCACCGATGTTCATGCCGATTTCAGTATCTATATCCCTTACGATCCTGTTCGCCGATGGTATAATCCCGAGCTGGGAGGCGGATCGCTCCTCGATGTCGGGGTCTATCCTCTGTGGCTCTCTCACCGGCTTCTGGGAATGCCGAAAAACATCCACTCAAGCATGGCCTTTGCATCGAATGGTGTTGATGAAAAGGACGCGATTATCTGTGAATATGCAGGAGGCGCCGGAGCGGTGCTTACCTCGGGATTTCGTGGCGTCGGCGATCGCACGGCATGCATTACCGGCACAAAAGCGAGTCTGATTTTTCACTCCTGCTGGCACCGTGCGACAAAACTGACCCTCCACCCGCGCAACGGAAAGGACCAGACATTTTCTTTTTCACCCCAATCGCAGGGACTCCATAATGAAACCCGCCATGTAACAGAATGCCTTGTGGGGGGAAAAAAAGAGAGCGATGCAGTTTCTTTTGCCTCGACGATCGAGATAATGGAAATGATGGATTCGGTGCGGGCACGGCATAATCTGCGCTATCCCGGGAAATGATGCACTGAACGAGGCCCGTTGAAATTTGCGTGTAGAGTAAAGAGAGCATAGGCCCCGGGGGGGCTGGGCTTTCAGGAAGAGTATTTTCCAAGCCGGGTTTTGGCATGGTCCCGACCGGGGGAGGGAATAGACCCCCAGGCCCTACCATAATCATAAATCCTGTTGTTTATATTATTTTAAAACCAGAACATACAATCAACACATACACTTGAGTTTATGATCAAAAGAATCTCACGAATCACGCTGTTTTTGTATCCGGCGGCCCTTTTGGTTCTCTTTGGCTGCGCACCGGTACGGCAGATTCGCCCGCTGGAGAAAGGGGAGTCGTCGGTGCATGTAGGACTGGGTGGTCCGATTACGCAGGTGGGAGACGTCTATATCCCGCTACCGCTTCTGAGTGTCGGTTATAACCGGGGTATGCATATAAATCTCGATATCGAGTTCGGGAGCCATATAACTCAGGCGATGTTCGGTATCATGCATCTCAATGGGGGAGTCAATTGGCGCCCGGTGTTTTCCAAGGGGCTGATTCCCGGGATAATTATTTCGCCGTCGGTTCATTTCATGACCGATTTTGAGCCACAATCGGTTCGCATCTACCCGGTGCTCGATCTCAATGGATACTGGAAATTTGCTCAAAAGCATTATGTGTATGCGGGAATTGAAAACTGGTTTGAGTTGACCCGGACCCGTGGCGACGGGCTACAGCAGGAACATCACTGGCTTATTGCTCCCCATATCGGCGCCTCGCTGGGGGTTAAAAAGTGGGATATCCTTATCGAAGGCGTTGTATATACTCCCAATCTCTTGAATACCGGGCGGGGCACGAAGAATATCGGTTTGGGCGACCAGGGGGTCCTGGGTGTCTTTCTCGG
>WJLZ01000096.1 GCA_014728215.1 Chitinivibrionales bacterium | reverse complement strand
GTAGCACCTACATTCTCAAGTATCCCAACTTTAGGCCGATATGCTGCAACAGCTTCCTATAATGCACTAGCTGCAGGCACAACTGCTGGTGCTGGTTTGTTTAGCGCAGATCTATTCGACAATTGGAAAATAGATAAGACAGCATCGCAGTATTTTAAAGAAATTGGCATTTCGGCTGCAACTTCATTCGGTATTAGTGCAACAAAATCATTTTATGACTATGTTACTTGGGATAGATTAGACAAATGGGAAAAAATAGATATATTAAAAATGGAAACCAAATATGAAGATATTATATATGACCCCTCGTTACACCATTATGGAGCAGTGAACCCGATAGGTGATAAGATATATGTTGCAATAGGAGAAGATGCTTTACAGACACGCGCTTTTGCTTTGCAGACCGCAAGGCATGAGCTTAAACACATAGCAGATGTAACAATGTATTCAGACTTAGGTCAACTTTCTAATGTAAGTATAAATTATTTAGAGCTAAGAGCTTATACTGATGTAAACCTTAAATCACCGTTTATGTCAGCGAGAGGGTTTAAATGGGGAAGCTCCGTTTTAAGAAGCAAGGGATATAAACTTGGCAACAGTTACAATAGGGCACACCCATTTCGGCTTTTTATGAATCTTTTCGACCCTTTTTTCTATGAATAGCATAAAGGGATGTATATATGTTTAGGCATGTTTATATGTGTAATGTAATTTTATTATTAATGCTATTAATGACATCTCATGCAGAGCAAAATTTTGCAGATAGTTTAAATATTGAGGTAAATATTTCATCAGATACAATCACAGTAGAAAATGATGCTGTAATATGTTCCGTGTCAATTTTTAATGGTACCTGTGATACAATCGCAATTCTCAATAGAACTAGGGTCTCAACTTATAAAAATGCAAATACATGTTGGCTCTTATCAATAGAAAGACAACTATCTAAAGGGCAAAGATCTGTTCATTATAACTATCTGAATAATGCGTTCATTACACCAAAGCGACCATCAGAAGAAGAATATGTTCTTATTTTTCCGAAATGTAGTTACCAGTTTAAATTCGAATTAAGATTTTCAAAATTATACACGAATATTAGCAAATATAGAAAGAAAAACAAAGATTATGGTGTATATAAAATTACTATAGAATATAAAGATAGTTACAATATTAACAAAAATATGGTAAAGGGCATAATCAGAAGTTTGCCTGAGTATATTGAATATATGTATATAAATAATTGTAATTGATAAAATGAAAGGTAAATATTTAAATTTTGATATGATTCTATCATTTCATAATATAATGCTATCGAAAAAAAAATCCTATGAAACAATTGCGAATCTCGAGATAGATATTTTTGGCTGGTAAGAAGAATTCAACGCGATTTGGTACTGTTGCATTGCTCCATTTCTTCTTTTTTGGGAGTGTAACTGAATTTCCGGCATTGTCGTTGAATGGACCCTTTGCATACATTACAGCTACAAAACCGGGTGTTTATGTTTTTAAAATGGTCCCAGCTGAGAAAAAAGCAGATTGTAAAGGGATCGTTTACCGTGTCGGTAGAAATGGAGCTTTAGAAGAGATTTGGCAAACGAAAGGTGTTTTTGATTGTTGATAATCTTCGTGTTCATCATGCCAAACGAGTTCGATGGTGGGTAAAGAAGCATAATTCAGAGATCGAACTTTTCTATCTTCCGGCCTTTACACCTGAACGAAATTCAGATGAATATTTAAACCATGATGTAAAGATTACTTTGGGCAGCAAGCCTGCCATAAGAAATCAAAATGAATTAATGGCCCGGTTGCGCGGACATATGAAAAGCATCCAGAAAAAACCGGGAAAGATTGCCAATTTCTTTCAGCATAAACTTGTCAGGTATGCAGCATGAATCACGCCAACTTTAGTGGCAGGGATAATAATGGAAAATCCATAGTTATTAACTATGAATTAAATGCAGATAGCATAGCACTATTGGAAGCGACAAAGAGATTATATGCATGGATAGGGCCTGATTTTCCTGAAGATTTGGCTTTTTATACAAAGGAAAATTTGTGCCGGCTTGGTTCAATTACACATGAAAAATTTTCGTTTTTTAATAATGATATTGTTTCGATAAAAGAGATAAAAAGAGCAATTCCGAAGATAAAGGTTAGAAAATTTTTGACGGTATATGTAAAGGTTTTGCATTTAGGTTCCGAAAAGAAGATAAAAGTTCTATTATTTGATGCGCCATTTTAGTTTGGAAAACAAATTTTGTGTGTGTGTCAGTTGTGTTTTTTTTTCTAATCATACAATTTCCCGAATTGTCATCATAGCTTTAAAAATAAATAAACCCGCGAGACGGTTCGCTGCTTTAATGTAATAATTCCCGAAATGTCATTATATCGTTAGAACGGATATGCCTGATCAGGACTAATCTCCAGTTCCTGCATGCGGTATTCGACTGCAGGTCCGGGTCGGGCCCACGCATCTTCTGTTAAATTATAGCCTTACAAGAAAATCTGCAAAAATAGCCTTCGAGAAATCAACGACTTACGAATATATTTATTAAAGTTTTTATCAGTCCCAAGAACCGGGGATTGAAATCTTTGGTTATCGCCAGGACGGTCCCGATGGGACCTCAAGAGATGCGGTTCTCCGAACCCGGTGGAGTGGTTGTTTGTGATTTCTTTGTTACAGACATGCCGGATCTACGATCCTCCGGGAGTCGCATGAAGCAGCCATCCGTTACAGTCAGGCTACGGCATTTGGTGTGTGGTTCGGCTGTTTGCATTATAACTCCCTTCAGGAGAACAGGAATGGATGAGGGTTAGTTGCGTTTTACAATAATGCAACCTCTCCGGGGCCGGGGTGAGGAATCTTAAAGCCGGGACATTCAGCATCGGTGGTTGGCTGGTACGTAACATTCGGGCAGAACTTCTTTCTATGCCGGCCTTCCGGCATAGGCTATAATAAAGCATTTTCCTATCAGGGTTAAAGGGGATGGAATGCCCTTCAATTAGAGTCATCGCATTTAAGTATCTCTACCGGAATATAGTTTCCCATTATCGCCGGAAAAATATTTCCGATTTCGGTGAAGTATGCCCGCTCTCATAAAATCTGACCGACGATTATCACGTAATTTGATCGATTCAGGTAATCCTGCCGAGCGACTACGCGGCGAATACGGCTTTGGCCGTGGCTTTGCCCCGCACAACCTGCGCCATGCTTTCGCCACCGACCTTATCCGCTGTCTCGACTTATCGGGAGTGCAGGATGTCTCCCGGATGCTGGGGCACAAGAAGCTTGAGACCACGCAGATTTATACCCGGCTGGCGCCGATGGACTTGAAGCGGTGTCACTCTCGATATCACCCGAGAGAATAATACTCGACAAGTATAGGGACGAAAGGGTATTTTATATATATGAAAATTAAAGAAAAAGCGGTTTATCTTGATGTTTGCGCACTCGGTCGGCCGTACGATGACCAGAGTTTTATGCGTATCGAGATAGAGAGCACTGCTGTACAGTTGATTATGGTGCATGTAAAAGCTGGGCTATACCGGTTGTATTACTCGCCGGTTCATGTGCGTGAAATTAGCAGCAATCCGGACGAGATAGTAAAATCTGATTTACTGACATTGCTCTATGGTGTTGGGAAAAACGTTAAATCAATAATAAAACCGGATATGCTGGAAAAAAGAGGACGTGAACTTTTTGCGGCAGGGCTTGGTGTCGGTGATGCTTTCCATGTTGCGCATGCGGAGCAGGCCCGAGCTGTATTTATAACCTGCGATGATCGGCTGCTGAGAAAATACCGAGCCATAAAGAGCGAAATATGGTGTGGTACACCTGTTGAATTTTGTAAGAAAGAAGGCTTAATATGAAGACTGCGAAATACCTTGACGAAAAGAAAGTGGTGGAACGTGGGGTAAAAGCACTCCACCGCGAGTTGGGGCCTGTTGAAGCACGGCGATTTATTGCAATGGCTAGCCATAAGCATGAAGACAGTGTCAGCAGGCACAGAAAATGGCAGGAAGGACTTGATGCAGAAGAATTTATCGGCCAGATAATGGCTGATTATAAGAAATAGCTGAAAGCTGCAATGGTTACGGCATTAAATACATCGCCCGTGTCAATCGGAAATGATGTCCGGTACACGGGCCTTTTTCTTTTTAGTAGCCTTCCTTCTTTCGCCGCGAAAAGAAAACCTCCCGCAATCCAAGCACCATACCTCTGGCTGAAAAGACCTCCCGTTCAAAAACCGCTTCCAGGCGATTTTGGAGGTGAGCTTTACCACATCAAAAAGGAGTTTGATGAGGAGGGCGGGGATGATAGTATTCCCGGCATTGGAATGTATTATTTCGGGCTTCGTTTTTATGACCCTGAAATAGGAGACTTCAGGAGCCCGGACAAAGTAGGACAGTTCTTTAATAGTTATCAATACACAAGCCGGGATCCTATC
>WJLZ01000095.1 GCA_014728215.1 Chitinivibrionales bacterium | reverse complement strand
GCCCTACTATCCGCCCCAGGGAAAACCGGATAAGTACCGGGAAAAGCCCCACTACGACAAGCACTATCACAAGAAAAAGTCCAAGAAAAAGCACATCCTCAAAGAGATCCTGGACATTCTGGATTAGTCCGAAAGAGAAAAGGCGCCCGAACGGCGCCTTTTCCCGATAGATCCTTTCTTGTGGCGTTGCCCCTCCCGCTTTCTGCTCCTTTTTTTACCCTCTCCTACCCTGCCGCCGGCACATATCCATGCCGCGCGGCCAGCTTTTCGAACATCTGCGTCAGCCCGGCTCCCAGGGTGAAGAGGGAGCCGATATCGAGATTTCTGTCCGCTGTTTCGTCATAAAAGAGATTCAGGGCCGAGGCCAGATCCTCTTCCGGCTCCCAGTAGCAGATCATGATGGGTACCTTGGGAAGAGGATGGAGGACCACGGCGATGTCCGATTCAAACGCCTCATCCACCTGCTTTCCCCCGAAAAGGTGGACCATATCGTCGAAAAGATCGGTGTAAACATCCGCTACCTGTTTCATCGCCTCCTCGCAGCGCTTCTGGAACAGCGGGTAACGCTCCGGACCGTTTTTCAATTCCCGGAAGGAGACCCAGTTCCCGGTGGGGGAGACCCCTTCGGCATAGATCACATAGTTTAGAAAGGGGACCGCTACCCAGGGGTTGACGTGGATTTCGGCGGAAAGGATTCCATTTGTATCGACATTGAAATCCTTGCCGAGTACCTTGGCGGTCAGCTTCTTTCCGTTGAATCGCCCCCCCACCCGCTCCGCCGCTTCGGAAAGGTCTGTGTGGGCGATCTCTTCTTTCAGTTTCCGGAGATATTCCTCACGGGTTTGTTCCGCAGGATTGGCGGCTTCTCCTCCGCCGGAGAGCGCTTCGATGGTCTGCGCATCCAGTTTCGGACACCGGTCAAGGGCTTTTTCGCCCTTAAACACAGCTCCGGCAAACGCAAGGCAGGTCTTTTCGCCGCATTCCCTGCAATTGGATTTGTCCAGGTGCTGGAATATCTCCATCGCATTTTTCGGTTTGGCCATACAAAAATCCTTTTATCTCTAAATCTTATGTATCTGAACCATAAGAAAATACGGTTTGATGATCGCATCCGGGAAACGGACCGGCAAAATCGAGCCAATCTTTTTTAATGTACGGTGCAAGGGAGGCGATCTGTGGTGAGAGCAGGTCGAACATGTCTTCCGTCTCTTGTGCGTTGAAAAAATAGATTTCGTTTTCCTGGGGATTGAAATCGACGGCATAGACGTGCCGGTTCGGCGAAGCGCCGTCGATGACCATCAGCACCCCCTCCTCTTCCCTGTAGCGATCAAGGCTGTCTCCCAGAGCGACCATCGATGAGACGTCATCGCTGGTTTCGTTCATATTCAAAGAGATGCAATGGAGTTCCGCCTCGTCAGTTTCTTTCTGGAATACAAAAAAGAGATCGAGGGGCGGGTCGCGTTCCAGGATCCTCAAGCTGATCTGGTCGATCATCGTTTTTTCCATTGATTATCCCCTCATTCTTTTCTGGTTTCAGGCTGTCGGCTGTGCGATCCGGCTTTCAAATCAGCGATTTTGTAGTTACGCCCTCCTACAGATGCATACAGAAGTTACAAATTACGTGTCAAGAAAAACATTATCAAAACAGTCTATTCTGCATGGTGCTCTCTGTTTTAACTCTTAAAAGCTCGGTATGGCTTTGGGCATGGGATCCGGGGTCGGAAGTGGCTGTGTCGGTAAACTTTTAGGAACTGTCGGTTTGTTTGTCTGAATACCTTTGGCTTACGGTCCGAATCGGATTGGGAGTTTGAAGTTGTCACCTATAAGAACTAATATTATCTGAATATATGTTAAATAACAAATATTTACAGGTCTTATCCCATTGCCGTCACCGTACTGGGAATGTGACTTTTCTCAACCAGGAATGCCCTTTACAAATCATAAGCGAATTAAAAATTCCGACACCCGGTTTCTCGTTTTCTGACTGAATATTGTTACATATCGGGATTAAAAATATTCTTTACAATGAGTTACATGTTTAATCGAAGGTTGTGGGGTCGTCAAAAAAGTTTTCAGAGATGAAGTGGGATGCGATATTGGCTGGCTTTAACGTGCCAAAATCATGGTCATCTGCTTTATTTGCACGCTAATTGCAAAAATTTGGATGTCAGACCGGCCTTTTTCAAAATCATGCCGTGATGGGAATGTGTTTATAAGAGTGTTATAGTTCGTTGTAGGTAACTGGAGGTGCTATATGCGGTATCATATCCTTTTCTATTTTTTTGTTTTCGTATTAATATTCGCTGAATTTACAAGCTCTTCCCCAAATGAAAATCTTAATTCCAACCCGATCGGGAGCAGCAATGAAGAAATGCTCGACGAGGAAGAGATGCGTTTACCCTCTGTAAAAAATCGAGAGATGGGAAATGGAGCAGTAAATATTTCAGATGAAAAGGATCCCAATGGCATCATTTTGGCGAACAATTACAATCTCAAAGAAATTAACCCCTTCATTTCGCAGGAAATGTTTACCGGTGAACTGATATTTGACAGGACGCTGAACAAGATACAATCGAATCCCAACAAAACGGAATATGCCGATTTAGTTGATCACAGTACCCCCTCCGCGCCGGATGGATCCTCGCCAATATCGGGCAATATTATCACCATCATCATCGCGGGTGTGGTGGCAATTATTGCTATAAGAAAAAATCTAAATTATTTTAAATAACAACAGATAATTAGAAGCGCACCATAAAAAGCACAAGAAAACGTTTTTTTAACGATAAATTCCAGTTTTTTGCCCACGCCATTCTTGGAAAAATTCACGCGTTTTGAAATACTTTCATCTACCTCCTGACGCTTCTGAACATGATGACATGCGTCGGGCGAAAGTGTTTCTGGCCTTCCGACAAGCCAACTCCATTTTGATATGTTAGAGCAAATTGTCAGAAACCTTAAAGATCAGTTGTCTGAGACTGAATAAGAGCGGTCTGTCTCCTTCCCTGTTTCTATGCTACAATGGGAACAGAAAATGATTGAAGGAGGCTGAAAATGAACCAGACCAAAATCTCCGGCATACACCAACAGCCGGAAATAAAAAATAAAACAGCGGTTTTCAAAGACCGGCACCACGCCGGGATGATACTCGGCGAGATGCTGGAACCCTTCCCACTGGAAAATGGCATCGTCTTTGGCATTCCCGCCGGCGGGGTGCCTGTCGGATTGGCGGTCGCAGGTCGTCTGGAGTTGCCCTTGGATG
>WJLZ01000094.1 GCA_014728215.1 Chitinivibrionales bacterium | reverse complement strand
GGGAGATAGAAATAGTAGATATTAAGATAATAAATGGCGGAAGAATTGAAAAGAAAAAGTAAAAAGTTTACGACACTAAATCCGCATCTCCGGTGGAGTACACAAGCAGTGTTGTGGGAAGATCTTTTATCAGATTGGTTATCGCACCCTGGAACTTTTCGGCGTCTTTCTCCTCGGGGACCTGGAATCCGAGGAATATGACTGAAGCATCTGCGGAGTTTTGGGTGATTGTTTCGGTAACCGGTTTATCAGACTGAATGACCTCTATTCTTGCTTTCATCCGGGCTGCATCGATCAGGGTTTTGAGTTCTTGCCGGGCAGGTTCCTGCCCCCGGGTGGTTTTGACGGCGCGTAGAATCCGTACGGTTGCTCGTGACCATTCACTGTTAAGCGTGATAAGGTAGGTCAGAATTATAATAAGAGAGCCGTTTTTCTGTCCCCGCCACCAGATATCGATACGCCGTTTTCTTTTTCCGGGTTCGGGAAGTCCTTTATCGTTGAGTAGGATCAGGCTGATATCGAGCGCCTTTGCTGCATTGAGAATGCGGACATAGCTTTGAGCGCGCTGAGGGTCGGGACTCCACCCGAAAATGGCAAGATTTGGTTTGAGCGGTCCGATCGAATTGCACTGGAAAATCTGCATTATGCCCGCTTCATAATCATCAGCCACGATAACTTCCGGAAATGCCTGGAGACGGTTTTTGCTTATGAAATCGTCAAGCTCCTGAATATGCAGTTTCCGGCGGTCTTTCATTTCATCGAACCCCCCCATGAGGATCGAGATGAGACTGACAATCCCCCGTCCGCTGCTGAGCCAGATAGCATATTTCACCAGTGTTAATCTGCTGTTGGGATTACCCGAAAGCACCAGGGTCGTAGGACGCCAGTTTTTGGGATGCATAGGAAGCTGGGAGAGCATGATAAGATATTCTCTGATCCGGGAATAGACAAATCCTCTCCGGGCATCGCCGAATGTGGTCGTCAGCACAAACCTTCGAACATAGGCAAACAGCAAAACAATCAGTGCGCCTGCGATGATTGTTGCTTGTGCACTGATAAGTACGGCGGCAAAAATACAGCCGGCAGCGCCTAAAAGTGCAAAGAACCAGTGGAACAGTTTAAATCGTGGACGAAAGGATGGATTCCTGGTAAATCCCTCGACAAAAGCCGCAAGATTGGTCATACCATAGGTAAAAAGAAAGAGCATGGTGACCACCGAAGCGATAATATTGAGCGCAACAGCGCCACCGCGGGTAACGGCATAATAGAGCACACCGGCCGAAAGAAAACAGACCAGCAGCAATGCCCGAAAGGGCTCCCCCTTTTTCGAAAGCTTACCAAAAGGTGTTGCCGGAGCAAGAATTTTATCTTCACCAAGCGCCTGGAGCACACGCGGCGCACCGAGCAGTGATCCCAGGGCGCTGGAGAGCGTGGCGCAGAATACTCCGAGGGCTACGATAAACGCTCCAAATCTGCCGAAAAGGGCATTTTCCAGGAGGCTTTCGTAGGGTGTGGCAATCAGGGTTTCTCTGGATATGGCACCACCGCAGATCAGTATCTGAGCAACATACACCAGAGCGCCCACGAAAACCGCAGCAAAGGTCCCCCAAGGAAGAGAAAAGGCAGGACGTTTCAGATTACCCGACATATTGACCCCAGCCATAATTCCGGTAACCGCAGGGAAATAAATTGCAAATATTTTCCAGAATCCGGTATCGCCGGTATACCCCGGAGTCCAGTTTGCATTCACCGTTGCCTCACTGAACTGAGTCCAGGAGCCGAGCAGAAACATGGTGATCGCCAATACAAGGATTACCATGATAAAATATTGCGTCTTAATCACCCATCCTGCACCCACAACGCTTATAACAAAAAGGATCGCCATCGAACCAAAAGCTATGTAGTGAAACCAGGGAGCGAAAACCGGGAATGTTACGACCAGCGCTTCGGTGAACCCCAGAAGATAAAAGGGCACCGAAAGGGTCTGGCCTAAAAACAGTGCTATACCGATACTTCCGCCGAATTCAGGGCCCAGGGTGCGGGATATGAGAAAATATGCTCCTCCGCCTTTTACTTCGGTATTGGTGGCAATAGCCGAAATCGAAATACTGGTAAAGAGGGTGATTATTTTCGAGAGTGAAAGAATAATCAGGGCATGAAAGATCCCTGCCTGGCCGACCACATATCCCACACGCATAAACATGATCACGCCAAAAATGGTGAGAATCGAGGGAGTGAAAACTCCGCCGAAGGTGCCGAATTTAACCGGACCATCGGTAATTATCGATGAATCTTTTGCTGTTTTCGCCTGCATGGAACTGTAATTTAAAAATCGCCCTCTCAAGGGCTGTGGTAAGGATATCGCGAATTATTGAGTATAAAATAATTACAGCTAAAATGCCCGCTACTTTTTTTTGCATATACTTTGGGGGCGGCTTCGGGGACGGAATTTCCCAAATCCTATTCCATCCAACAAAAATTACAACTATATTAATACCATCGCATTCCAAACACAAAAGGCTCATTACCTTTAGATATTCGGGAGGGGACCATGCTCAGAAAAACAATATGTCTTGCTATACTTTTCTGTTTGACAGCCGCGGCTCAGGACATTCGCAACGGCTCGGGCAAATACGGCGCAGTGTGTGCAGGAAAAGATTACCGTGCTGTGGATGCCGGCCTGGAAATGCTCCGTGAAGGCGGTACTGCTGCCGATGCTGCAGTCGCAACGCTCCTTGCCCTGTCTATTGTCGATCACGGCTCATTCTGTATCGGCGCAGAAATTCCTTTTATGATTTACGATGCTAAAAGCGATGAAGTCAAGGTCCTCTGCGGGCTTGGAGTTGCGCCAAAAGACTCGGCATCGATCCAATGGTTCTGGGATAATGACCTTCCCACCTGGGGCAATGAACCGAAAGTTTCTCCGGTTCCCGGTCCGATCAGTCTTTTCTTTAAAGCACTGCAGCTCTATGGAACCATGAGTTTTGAGCGGATTGCTCAGCCTGCGCTGGATATCCTGGATGGCGGCGGGCAGAGCTGGTACGATGAACTTGCTGTCACACTGCGCAAGTTAATCGAAACCGAACAGAATACCCAGGGAACACGAATTGAAAAACTCCAGGCGGCCAGAGACCGGTTTTACAAAGGCGATATTGCCGATATCCTGCATGAATGGTTCAGCGCTCCCGACGGCAATTCTACCCGCGGCTTTTTAAGAAAGAGCGACCTGGAAACCTACGAAACCCTGGTTGAAAATCCGATTATGCTGGACTATAACGGATATAACGTTTACAAGTGTGACACCTGGACGCAGGGCGTGGTGCTTCTTCAGGCGCTGGCGATTTTGAAACATTTCGACCTTGTCTCCATGGGCCATATGTCGGCCGAATATATTCACCATTGTGTCGAGGCGCTCAAGCTTGCCTTTGCCGACCGCGACAAATACTACGGCGATCCGCTTTTTGCAAATGTACCTATTGATATTCTTCTTTCGGATGAGTACAATAACCTTCGCTACCCGCTGATCGCCCCGGATCATTCGTCAACTGAGGTCCGTCCGGGCGATCCCTTTGGCATGAATGCAATATCCGACCCCGATTCCCTCCGGCACTGGCCGGGCGGAACAACCACCTGTTGCGTTGCAGATCAGTACGGCAATGTGGTGTCGGCAACACCAAGCGGAAACGGCACCTATTCGCTCTGCAGCGAGCTTGGCATTCATTTTGCCCGCAGGTTGCGCTGCTTCAACACCACTCCGGGCCATCCGAACCAGATCGAACCGGGAAAACGTCCACGGATCACCCTCACCCCAACCATGGTGCTCAAAGAAGGCAAACCGATCCTGGCAATAAGCGTTGCTGGCGGCGATAAGCAGGACCAGACCACGCTCAACCTTCTGCTCAATTTCATCCATTTTAATATGATGCCTGTCGATGCAGTCAGTGCGCCGCGCTTCGAAACCCGTCACCACGAAAACGGTTTCAGGGCATATCCCGACAGACAAGACCGTATCTATGACCTCAACTACCTTCGTGTCAACGAAGAAGTCGGGCAGGATATTTTAAATGCGCTGTCAGGTAAAGGGCATGACATCAGCTCGTATAACGATAATATCGCTAACCCGGTGATGCTGTATATCGACCCATCCGACAGCATGATGTATGCCGCGGGTGAACCGAGAGCCGACCGCAATGCCGATGCACTCTCCGCTCCGGTTGCAATCGAAGGCAGGCCATTCATGACACGTAAGCGTATCGATGCGTGCTCTGTTGACCCGAAATCCGGAGGCGTTGAAATCGCCTGGTCGTTTCGAAACAGTAATGGCGCCAAAATAATGTTTTACACGACGACAGGCGATCTGGTCTATGCAAAACAGGTATCTTCTCGATCGGGAAAGCAACGGATAAGCCTGCATTCGGAAACGGCAGGTTTAAGGAACGCTGCAGGTTGCTACATTACCAAGATTGTGGCCGGTACCGAGACGATTTCCAGAAAGTTTGTGATGACGAAATAGGCCGGTACCGCATGTCCGCGCTGCGGTGAATGATTAAGCGATAGACATCAGGGACGGAGTTAAAAAATTGAATTAAACCCGGAAACTCACGATGAGCTAAATTCAATTTTTTATCTCCGTCCCCAAAATTGGGTGCGCCCTTGATAGTCACTGGCGCCCCCCGGCACATTCAGCTTATTTCATAAACTGCCGGAGACTGAATTTCGGTTTGCAGGTAACCAGTTTTTTGGGTTTGTTATCGTGGCGATTGCCTTTCTGTTGCGGCCGGCTCGATGAGCTGTCCGGTTGCCTCCTGTGCTGGGGCTTGCCGGACCTTTCCTGTTGCCGTCCGCCCCCATCTTTTTCGAGCCGCATGGAGAGCGATATGCGGTTAAGTTCTTCATCAACCTCCAGCACTCGCACTTTGACTACCTGCCCCACTTTCACCACCTGACGGGGATCCTTGACAAACCGGTTTGCCATCTGGGAAATATGAACGAGGCCGTCCTGGTGAACGCCGATATCGACAAAGGCGCCGAAATTGGCCACATTGGTCACGGTGCCTTCAAGAACCATATCGGGTGCAAGATCGGAAATCTCCTGGATTTTATCGTCGAAAACCGCATAAGTAAACTCAGCACGAGGGTCCCGTCCGGGCTTATCGAGC
>WJLZ01000093.1 GCA_014728215.1 Chitinivibrionales bacterium | reverse complement strand
GGAAACCCGCTACCCTATTTCCGTTTTGAGCCGGCTGTTTGCCCGGATTCGAATCGGATAATTGCAATACCCTTTGCGATTTCTGCGGGAATCATAACTTTTGCATTTGCTTTACCGGAAACGACAGTTTCCCATTGCTTTCTTCCCTGAAGATCGAAAATACGCAGGACTTCTGCTCCTCCGGGAATTGTAATAGTGGTCATCAGGGGAGCAGCCATTTTTGAAGGAACAAAGGGAAAATTACCATCGGCATGAACTAACGCCTGTTTCACATCGATTTTCGGGCATGGACCACACGAACCGGGGTTATTGTTGGCATCAACGCAGTATCCTGCATAGAGCGGGATACTATGCGAACCCCCGTATCTAACGGGAGCATCCTCGCCCCTGACCCATCCAGTGTTGCACACTCTGAGTTCACCCACGAGGGTGTCATATGTGCCTCTTCCCCCAATTTCTGAAAAGACGATTGAAACGGCCGAGTTTTCATTGGTAAACATCGGTGCATGCCTCGGATCATGGGTCGTATAAGAAAATCCGCCGAGAAGTTCGGTCATCGCACCAAACCTGTTTCGAATGATCACTCCGTCACGTTCGGTTTTCAGACCGAGTATCCACAATTGTGCATTGCTGTTGAGAATTTTACCCATAAATTCAGAGGAAAGCTCATCATTTTCAACATCCAGCTGACGGGCCCATACTTTGACCCCCCGTTCAAACCGGCACTGCAAGGCTCCATGATCTTCAAGAAATATTTTGCCATTCCCCTGAGCTTTTATATTCATGCCGGTGCTTTTCATTACCAAGGTTTTGCTCGAATTGAAATCCAGCAGATAGCCTTTGGGAATTGCCGTGGGAATATCGATCCGCTCAACCATAACAACATCATTGACAAGATCATCGCCCAATCTGAAAGCGGGGGTAATGTCCATACTGAATTGCTTTTCAAATATAGTCGAACAGCCGATAATTCTCTTTACATTTCCTCTGATCACAATCTGGGAATCGGCATCAAGATTATAGGTCCCACCCTGTCCGTGGGGAAGATAAACAATCGGCATCCCGGCATCGATTGCCGCCTGAATCCCAGTGGCATCATCAACCCCGTCATCCGGATGAGCACCGTAATCTTCAACATTTGCCCATTGACTGAAATCGGTCTCCCACTCCATCTCCGGTGGCTCTTCAATGGTAAGCCCGAGTGATCGTACCGGGTCCTGATCGAAAAGTGAAAGAGGGTCATGGGATGTAAATTCATCAACATCAGCACCATTGACATCATTCAGATTTCCCGCTTCATTGGTAATGGCCCGGCTGTAACCTTGAGTACGAATATTTCTGGCAAAAATCATCGAATTGTCACCCTTATTGAGGATAGCAGGCTCCGATGAAGCTGTAGATCCTGATCCGGTCAAATCACTGTCGAGAATCACCATGAAACCAACACCGCTGTTCTCAACGGCGGTAATGTTATTCGTGCTTGTCAGTTTTCGCAAACTGACTGTCTGGCCAAGGTTGAGAAAACCGGCTTCAACCTGATCCTGGATAGTAATGTGCTCGAATGTTATACTGTTGATTGCAGTTTGTGCAGTCTGTATGCCAACTTTGAATCCGTCAACAAAACATTTTTTTACCAGGCAGGGACCGATCTGGCCGGTGAATGACATATCCAGACCAATGTGGGCCTGACGGTCTTCGGAAATAATCTTGACATATTCCATCATGCCGGTATTGCTCGCATTAAACTGTACTCCGATAGCTCCCTCGTTGGATCCCTCAACAAGAAAGGTCATATTGCGAATACAGTTTCTAAACCTTTGGGCAGGCTCGTAACCGGTAAGCACCATTGCCTTGGGATCATCGGGATTGGTAAATGTACCGCTCGGAAGCCGGATAATCGTGCCGTCCATGCTCTGGCCCTGAAGAGTAATCTCATTCTTGGGCTCGAGTGTTTCATCCCGGGCCCACGGGTCGGTGCTATTAGTTTCATCATACAAAGGGTTGGGAATAGAGACATCATCTGTCCCCCATTTCAGCGTACCGGAAATATTATAAGTTCCATTGGGAAAGTAGATTATCACGCTTTTATTTGCGCAGGTGTTGATGGCGAGCTGAATCTCATCGGTGGCATCCCCTACTCCATCATTCGGTGCATTAAACGGTGCTTGTGTAACATCAACCACACCGGCATCAGGAGGAAAAACAATATTTTCTCCCCACACGATAGAGGATAAAAAAATTATTGAACCAAAGAAACCGATCCTTCTGCAGGCACAAAAGCTCCAACTCAACATGAATATACCCCCTCAAAAAAACTCCACACTCGAAACATCAAAACAGAATTCGGTGTAATTAATATAAATAGTAACTTAAACAATTAATAACAAGAATGGGATTATTTTTTTTAATTTTCGTTAACATTATTCTGAAAAAATAGATTTCATCGTATCAGCCACCGTTTCAGCCAACGTGCGATGTTCGGTCGCATCCAAATGGATTCCATCTATCGGACTTGAAACAATAAATTCGCCTGCATCGAGATAGTGACACCGGCGACTATCTGCAACCTGTTTGAAAAATCGGGTGAGATGCCGTGATTTTTCTTCACCCTGAGCGAAGTTATCAGCAAATCCAGTGAGTTTTTCAAAGGGAGGTGGGGCAATGAGCAGCACCTGGGGAGCCACTCCCCGGGGGCCAGCATCACTCGCCTGGATTATGCCGGCAAGCATACCCGCCCCCTGAGCGACATCGATCGGTGCTGCATGAAACCGGGTTTTCAAATCGTTGGTACCGAGAAGAATTATTACAAGGTCAAGTGGTTTATGGGATTCGATACATGCCGGCAAATAGGTCCGACCATTCTTATGAGCACCTTCAAAGGGATCATCATACATGGTGGTGCGTCCATTGAGTCCCTCGATTATCACAGTAAATCCACGCCCGAGTTCTTCCTGCAGCACTCCCGCCCACCGCTCATCATCGGAATATTGACCGCCGGTTGATGGATTATAGCCCCAGGTATTGGAATCACCGTAACAGAGAACCCTTTTCATGAAAACTCCTCGAGTTGGAAATTAGACCAATAAAATATAATTCACCGATAGCCGCAGCCCGATCATGCCGTTTTGTTCATCCTTCTTTCTACTTTCATCCCCCCTCTTCACCACAGCCTTTTATAATAAACCAGCAATGCAGCGCCATCCGGCATGTAATCGGGGATCTTGCCGGAGAGGGCAAAACCGACATTTTCGTAAAAAGCCCGGGCAGCGGCAAATTCAGGACTGGAAT
This sequence comes from Chitinivibrionales bacterium, assembly GCA_014728215.1. NCBI lineage: Bacteria > Pseudomonadati > Fibrobacterota > Chitinivibrionia > Chitinivibrionales > Chitinivibrionales bacterium. Next base: position 21,162 of record WJLZ01000093.1, on the reverse strand, counting down.
AGGTTTCGATGAAAAGCTTACGAATACCCACTTTGACGGCTCTATTCTCTACAGATTGCATCACTATTCTGCCAAATCCTTTTCTCCGGAGGTTTTGTGCAATTCCGAACCATCCGAGCCAGGCATTCTCCATTGGCCCCCATACATAGCGGTGTAGCCCGGCTAATCCGCAAATAGAACCGTCCTTTTGCCACATATAGTACAAACGGCCATCATCATAACCGCTGTTCCTGCATCCGAAATGAAAAACCAGGGTGCGATAAGCATATTCACGTTCTTCAGGATTCATGACCAGGCCCACAAAATGTGCAGCCTCATCGATATGCTCCTGGTCCAGAGGCTTAAGGCTGATCATATCCATCGTTGAATTTCGCCTCTCCAGTATAATAATTCCTGTTTTTGATGCATATTCTCCAAAATAATTTTTTTAAGATTTTGACTTGTAAATATTTCCATTCGGGGGTATAATATAAATGCCTTTCTGGAGTTAAGGCACCCATTCCAACCTATCAGTGGCAAAAAAGAACAGTAACCCGGCAAAAAACTGCGGGGTTTAGCGTTATTTATATAAAATATTCGGAGTTACTCGCAGTGGATACAAATATGATTAAAAATTCCCTTTGCCTGGTTAAAATAGCTATTGTTATAACGGCGGCATACCTTTGGGCCACACCGACCGGACCTATTGGCGAAAGACGATCAGACATATCAGCCCGGAAACATAAGACCAGCGGTGGCAGTTCATTGCATCAAGCCGATATTGAAAATGACGTTGATACCCTATCCTTTTCTTTGCCCGAAAACCCCTCTTTGGAATTGATCGATAGTGTATTCCGGCAAGCCATAGTGGCATACGGGGATAGCAAATGGGAAAAGGCGCTCCAGTATTTTGATACGCTGGCTGTCAGGCCCGAGGCCCGTGCCTGGTATTCCAGATCCCATCTCATGGGCGCTCTCTGCTGTGTTAAACTTGAAAAATATCCGCAGGCAGCTGTCTTTATTAAAAAGGCAATGCCCGGTTTCAAAACTATCAGCGATCATTTGCGCATCATTCTTGCCGAAATTCGCATGTCTCAGAAGGATTATCCTAAAGCACTGTACAGCTTCGAAAATATTTTGAAAGAATATCCTCAGAGTAATCTCTATTCTGAAGCACTGCTCGGTGCATTACAATGCCGGCTCCACAACGACGATGCCCAGTATGTGCTCAAAACAATCGACAGCCTCGAGAAAGAACCTCTTGAACAGGATTATCGCTTTTCGGGCATCAATAAGGACTTGCAACGGCTAAAAACCGGCGCCTTCAAAAAAATGCGGTGTTTCAAAAGGGAAGCTGCAATTCTGTCGGAACGACTTCTTGACGGTTCGGCCATAGGAATGCATGCGCAATGCCGGTCCCGTCTCAAACAACTGGCTCAGCGAGGTATACGCCATGAGCCTTCCAGCCGGCATGCATTTAAATCATATATTCTACAGCTGCGAAATATCCAGGCATATCCGGAAATCATCAGGCTGACCGAGACGAGACGGCAAAAAGAGAACGTCGACCCCGGCAGCAAATTCGACCATTGGCTCTATTTTAATCGGGCATTTTCCTTTTACCGGATGCAACAATATGACAGAGGAGAAAAGCTATTTCAGAAAATCAGCAACGAAACAAAGGACCGGAAACTTCTCCAGCGATGCTGGTGGTATATTGCCCGGTGCCGTTTGCGGGCAGGCAAATCCACCGAAGCGATTATGGCATTCAGGTATATAATTGAAAGTTTTGACAATTCGACCTATGCCAGGCGGGCACCCCATGAAATTGTATGGATTTATTGTCATAAACAGAATTATGACCGGGCACTGAAAACAATAGATCGATATCGTGATATTTATGCACGTTATCCCGGAAGTCGATGGACCATGCGGTGGATGGAAGCGTGGATGTATTATCTCAAATCAGACCATGAAAAGGCATTGACGCTCTTTGATACGTTGAAGAATACAAGGACGTATCGCACTACAGCGCAATACTGGAAAGCCCGCTGCCTTCACAAATTGGGTCGCAATAGTGAAGCACGTTCGATATATGAAAAACTGGCAGAAAATGATTTCTTTACCTGGCACAGACTTGCCGCATCTCAACAGCTTATCGCTTTGGAATCCGATATTCCCCAATTTGAAGACTCCGTTGATATTAACTTCAGACGAGGCAAATCAACTCCTAAAATCTCTTCCTGTTTACCTAACCATACTGTTTCCACGCATGACACTATCCGGCCAATCATGGCCGGGTCTGCCCTTTCCGAATCAACAACTACCACTATCGCACAGGGGATTCTTACCGATACTGTCTCCTCAGCTCAGTATGAAATCGATGAAACCCTCCAGGACAGCCTCGAAGAAAAGTGCTGGAAAGATTTTGTTTTCCGGTCGGACAGCATTTCGGGTATTTATGATCCGACCTGTTTTAATGAAGGTATCATGATGAAGGGGCACTCCAACCAGGAACCGGGCTATGAACGACTCATGAAGCTCCTGAAACGACTGGAAAAAGATACCGGCGGCATTATCGAAAATTTCCCCTCACTCCAGAAAGCGATTGTGTGGATCAGATTCAATGAACGGAACCGTGCAGCATTCGAGCTTAAATCATTTATTCGGCATTGTGCGATGCTCGATACCCTGACGATTGACAGCAGTAGCAGTCCGGCTGAATCAACCGCTGTTTTGCAAAAAATCCCAGCGCATGATACCAATCAGAAAAATCGTACCATGGTTTCCGGAAAGGTCAACAGTTCATCGACACCTCCAGTCACCGCCATCGAACGAGATAAGGAAAAACAACACCGAAGAGATAAAATTCTCGATTCCCTGGAGCGGAGGGGATTACTGCTTCGACAGAAAACTGCAGTAGCCTGGATAACCCCTCCGCGCGCCAGGATTTTCACCGACCTATTAACCGAGTTGAACTGTCATTATACGGCTTATGTCTTCTTTGTAAAACATCTCATGAATGCCCCGGAAAGCATTGTCTCCACTGAATATCGCCGCCGCATTTTCTATCCCCTTGCCTATTACAAAGAAATACGGCAGGTTGCCGACTCGATAGGCATTCCCTTTGAGATCGCCCTTGCTGTTATGCGGACCGAAAGCCGGTTCAATGCAGAAGCTGTCAGTCCGGTTGGCGCTACCGGGCTCATGCAAATAATGCCTCTGACAGCAGAACGTATCGCTTGCTGCTGTTCGGATACATCGCCCCATCGCTGTGACCTTTATAATCCGCACACTAATATCCGTTATGGAATCTGGTATTTAAAACAACTTCTGGATAAGTTTGACGGTAATATACCCCTGGCTGTTGCATCATACAACGGTGGCCCGTTTAATGTTGAACAATGGGTAGCGCATAGTGACAGCATGACATGGGATGAGGTTCTCGGCTGCATGAAATTCGGCCAGACCCGCCATTATACACGCAAAGTACTCCTGACTATTGCAGTGTATCGATGGCTCTATGCCGATCGTTTCACAAGCTGGAATATCGCAAGAAAAGCCCAAATCTGCATTCGAGAAGGCATCACTTGGTAGAGATAATTTACTGCCGGCAGCAACATATACCCCAACCTTTCTTTTTGGAATAATATTTGCATCTTCTTACCTCAGAATCATTACAGGTAAGTACGACGGAGCCTTCTATTCTGTATCGGAAATTCCGAACGTACCGGCAACAATATTCCATCTGCCTGTTTCAGGCTTTTTTGAAAGGTAACTACCTATGAAACGTTCTTCTCTATTCTCCCCTATTGGAAATTTTTCCCGTACAACTATCGGTTTTTTTGGCGGAATTGCGAACAAAATTCTTAAATCTGCAACATCATTACCAAAAAGAGTGGCGGATGGATCAAAAATCAGAAAAAAAGTTCTAATCGGGTCGGGTATTTTCGGCGTATCAGCACTTGGTTCGCTCTATGGTATCAAGCGGGCTACAAAAAAGAAAGAAGAAGAGAGCGAAGAAATTGATGTCGATTTATCTGCGCCTGAAGATCTCATGAGAGAACATGGCGTTCTTGAACGACTCCTTCTCATTTATGAAGAATGTGCAAGACGGCTCGAAGCCAATATAACGGTACCCTCCGGTGTAATCGGCAAAACAGCCCGCATTGCGAGAAGTTTTGTGGAAAACTATCACGAAAAACTGGAAGAACAGTTCATTTTCCCCGAATTCAGTAAAGAAAACACCCTTACCGATATGGTTTCTATACTGGAAAATCATCATGAAGCAGGACGTGGGGTAACCGACAGGATACTCTCCCTTTCCAGCGGTCGGACATTGCCGGAAACGTCCTACAAAGAACTGTCCTCGGCATGTACCGAATATGTGCGAATGTACCGTCCTCATATGGCACGAGAAGATACAGAGCTTTTCCCTGCGCTCTATGCACTACTGGGAAGTGAAGGCGTCAAAAAAATGGGTGAAAGTTTCGAAAAAGAAGAACATCGCCTTCTGGGCGAAAAAGGTTTCAAAGGTGTAGTAAAAGAAATCGCCTCGATTGAAAAACAGCTGGAGATACAGGATCTGGCGGCAGTCACCCCTGCACCTGTCCCGAGCTGAACCGCCATTGAAATAGTTCTTGTTCTTTACCGATTTCAAAACTCCAATTAAAAAAGCCCGATTAAGTTAATCGGGCTTTTTTGGGGTGGGTGATGGGACTTGAACCCACAACAACTGGAACCACAATCCAGTGCTCTAACCAATTGAACTACACCCACCGTGAGTTAAACTCGAAATTCGGAATCCGATCCCGCTGAACGGGGTATGAACTTAAGAAAATAAATATTATCTAGCGAACAACAAAAGGATAAAACAATTTTTATCTCTCTTCGCGTGCCTTCATTATCATTCGGCACTCAATTGCATATTAGCCCATGAGCCGGGAAGTTTTCTTTGGGCCTGTTCAGGGAAATTCGCAATCTGCTTGCCTTCCGAACCGGCAACAAATATTGAGAAACCTGCCATGCGAAATCCCTTTTCCTTACCGGCAAAGGGCGGGGCCATTCCCAAATCGCTCCAGGGAATTCGTATTGCAAAATCGCTGCCGTCATCCTGCATAACAATCTTGTTATGCCATTTCTTTTTCTCATAGGCGATACTGTCGCCTCGAAAAGACCGTGTATAATGATACGCAGCCAGTGAATCTTTATTCGAATAATAGGTTATGAACTTATCGGCATAGGCTAAAAACCCGTTTTTCGCATTTTTGCCGTCAAAGGTAAAAGTAATCTCTCTGGTTTCCTCCGGCTTTTTTCCGCAGATTATCAGTTCTGTCTGGTTCCAGGCAAGACCATAGTCATTATCACCAACTGTCACGGTCTTTCCGGAAGCCGCTTTTACAATAGAAGCAAGATCGTCGGTTTGGGAAACTTTTGCAGTCTTTATTTTCGGTTTTTCATCAAAATTATCAAGCGATACTATACCAATGGGAGCGATAGTCCCCTTTAAGGTCGTGTCCCGTATCGACCAGTATATCTTAGCATAATTTTCACCACCCAGTTGTTCGATTCCGACTGATCCGAGGTCAATATCCTGCGAATAATCTTTTATGGTGATCGATTTTGATGTCACTCTTTTTTCTTTACCGTCCTTAACCGTATACAATACAACATCAACTCTTTTATTTACCACTTTTGAAGTATCGAACTGCATTTTGGCAGTAAAATTATCCTTTCGTTGCGTAAGCCATGCGGTTGGTGAATTAAAGGATACTACCTGGGCCCAGGCATTAGAAAGGAAAAATACCAGAACTCCAAAAACAAAAGCGCGTTTAATCATTAAATGCCTCCAGACAAGAAATCGACAATTACCACTCACACCGGCCGCAAAGCTTTACGATATTACCGGGCTTACATAAAAAAATACGCTAACATTAGGGGGAAAATCAAGAAAAGGCATAATGTAACAGTCCATTATGCCTCTAAATTACTTAGTACTGTGCCTGTTTATTAACCGGCATATAACTTTTTCATATCTTCAAGGGATACAGGTTTGTAGTCACCCGCATGCCCAGCGGTGCCGAAGGCTTTCATTTCTTCAACAATCCAGACTCTTACAGCCTCACGTGCAGGTCCGAGGTAGGCACGGGGATCGAATTTGTCGGGTTTTTCGACAAATACCTTTCTGATCGCGGCGGTAATCGCCAATCGACCATCAGTGTCAATATTAACCTTGCGCATTCCCCGCTTGATAGCATCCTGAATCATGGCGGTGGGAACACCAACTGCATTCGGTACTTTTCCGCCGAACTTGTTGACTTCATCAACCATCTGCTTGGGTACCGATGAGCTGCCGTGCATAACAAGAGCGATATCGGGAGTCCGTTTGTGGCAATCATCAACAATATCCAGAGCAAGCTTGATTTCAGTTCCTACGGGAAACTTGTAGGCGCCGTGAGATGTTCCGATTGCAAGAGCCAGAGCATCCACCTTGGTCTGTTTAACAAATTCTTCAGCTTCTTCAGGTTCAGTCAGATGGACCGCACCGGCAACGGTATCATCTTCAATACCGCCGAGGGTACCGATTTCTCCCTCTACACTTACGCCTGCTGCATGGGCAATAGCAACGGCTTCTTTGGTTATCTTAACGTTATCTTCAAAGGAACGTGCCGGGTGACGGCCTTTTTCATCTTTGGCGGAATAATCGAGAGAACCATCAATCATAACCGAGGTAAATCCCAGATCAACACACTCTTTGATGGTTTCGATATCAGGACCATGATCGAGATGAAGCGCCATGGGAATGTGAGGATACTTTTCTTCGGCCATATATCGCACCATTGCAGAAAGCAGGCCTTTATCGGCATATTTCAGAGCATTCCGGCTCACCTGAATAATAACAGGTGAACTTGTTTCATTTGCAGCATCACAAATCGCCTGGAGCTGTTCCATATTGTTAACATTAAATGCTCCAACACCATAACCGCCCTTATTGGCTTCATCGAGAATCAGTTTCATCGGAACGAGTGACATATTATTCTTTCTCCTTTGACTTCTTGACAGCCGTTTTCTTTGTTGATGAATTCTTTTTATCTGAATCCGAATATTTTTCCTCGGTTTTCTTTTCAGATGCCTTCTCTTCGGTCTCTTCTTTCTTTTTTGCAGCAGCCTTTTTTGCCGGTGCGGCTTTTTCTTCGGTTTCCGACCGAGCCTCTTCCTTGGGAGCTTCTTTCTTCGAAGTCTCTTTATTTTTTTCTATTTTTTCAGAAGCTTCAGGTGAAGGTTTTTCTTCGGAAGTAACTTTTTCTTCTGCTGCGGTTTTTTCAACCGCCGCCGGTGTTTTGGGCGCTTTTTTCGTCGGTTTTTTCTTTTTCTTCTTCTTTACAGGCTCTGTTCCGGTCCTGCCCACCAACTCGATAATGGCCATAAGCGCGTTATCACCCTTTCGCTCGGTGGTCTTTATTATGCGCGTATAACCGCCTTCCCTGTCTTTAAAATGAACCGCAAGATCTTCAAAGAGTTTTTTCAGAAGGCTTTTATCTTTTATTGTCCTTGCAGCCAGGCGAAGGGAATGCATGCCGCCGCGTTTACCATAGGTAATGTGGCGTTCCACAACACCGCGAACTTCTTTTGCCTTTGCAAGGGTGGTAACAACCCGCTCCTTATCCAGTATCGATACTGCTAGGTTGGACAGCATTGCCCGCCGGTGACTTGCCGTACGGTTCAGTTTTCTCCCTGATTTCAAATGACGCATGAAATATGCCTTTTCTTTACGTAAATAATCGTGATTTACTTATGCTGTATTCTATTACTTAAAGTCCTTTATGCCGATTCTTTTTCCTGCCCCATGATGCGATCGACATCAAGACCGAATGAAAGGCCGAGATTTGACAACACCTGGTTCAGTTCGATCAGCGATTTTCTTCCGAAATTCTTGTATTTCAACATATCCGACTCCTGGTTACGAACCAGGTCGGCAAGAGTATGGATATTCGCTGCCTTAAGACAGTTGTTCGAGCGTACAGAAAGCTCAAGTTCATCCACCCGCATCTTGAGCAACTGGCGAAGTCGGTCTGTTTTTTCATCGGCAGGGCTCTCTGAAAGCGGTTCCAGTTCACCCTCAAAGTTAATGAAAATTTCCAGATGATCATAGAGCAGCTTTGCAGCATATCCCATAGAATCTTCAACCGAGAGACTGCCGTCGGTCCAGATTTCCATAATGATTTTGTCGAGATCGGTACGCTGACCAACACGGGTGTTTTCGATAACATAATTTACCCGAACGACCGGTGAGAACATTGCATCGATAGGAATCGTACCGATGGAATCGTCTTCACGCTTATTCTGCTCTGCCGGGACATACCCTCTCCCGTCGGAGACACGCATCTCTATTTTGAGTTTTGCATCACTGTTAATTGTCGCAATATGTAGATCGGGATTGAGAATCTGAACATCGGGATTCTGCTCGATATCGCCAGCTTTGACTTCTCCTTCACCACTGACATCGAGTCTCAATATGGCGTCTTCATCAGAAAGAAGCTTCAACCGTAATTGCTTTATATTGAGAATTATATCGGTAATGTCTTCACGAACACCTTCAACGGTCGAGTATTCATGAACGACACTATCAATACGCACCGAAGCAACAGCTGCGCCCTGCAGCGAGGACAGCAGAATTCGTCTGAGTGAATTTCCGATCGTGTGGCCCCAACCACGCTCCAGAGGCTCTACAATTACTCTGCCGAAATTCGGGATCTTGTCCGGGTTTTCGATCTGAATGCCTTTTGGCATGAGTAAGCTTTTCCACTTCATGTATACCGTCACTCCTCTCACTATTTGGAGTAAAGTTCAACAACTAATTGTTCCTGCACATCTGCAGGCATATGACTGCGATCAGGCTCTCTGAGAACAGTCCCGCTTAATTTAACTTTATCGATCGACACCCACTCGGGAATATCCTTTGTAATACGCAGAGCATTGTGAATGGTGTCGAGGCTTTTGCTTTTTTCCTGTGCCAGCACAACATCACCTTCCTTGAGTTGACATGAAGGTATATTAACTTTTTTGTTGTTGACGAGGAAATGATTGTGTAATACGAGCTGTCGAGCGCTCGACCGCGATGGTGAAAATCCCATTCGGTATACTACATTATCGAGTCTCATCTCAAGTATTCTGAGAAGATTTTCTCCGGTAACGCCCTCTCTCCGGGCGGCATGTTTAAAATAGAGACGAAACTGTTTTTCTAAAACGCCGTACATGCGGCGAATTTTCTGCTTTTCCCGAAGCTGTTGGTCATACTCGGAGGAAGTTCTTCTCCTCTTTTTTGTCCGCATGCCCGGAGGAAAAGGCCGTCGCTCAAAGGCACATTTTTCTGTTTTGCAGCGCTCGCCCTTAAGCATGAGCTTCTGCCCCTCTCTGCGGCACTGCCTGCATCGCGGACCATGATAAACTGCCATATACTTATATCCTTCTCCTTTTAGGTGGTCGACACCCGTTATGTGGAATTGCAGTAAAATCTTTAATTGCCGTAATTTTCAGACCGGCAGATGCCAGCGCACGAATAGCACCTTCCCTACCGTTCCCGGCGCCACGGATATGGACTTCAATCCGCCGAACACCGGCATCATATGCTGTTTTACCCACAGAATCAGCTGCTATTCCGGCTGCGAAGGGAGTGCTCTTACGGGAACCTTTAAACCCGGCCTTTCCCGGTGTTCCCCAGCATATAACATTGCCCCGCGTATCGGTAATGTTGACTATCGTATTGTTGAAAGTCGCCCGAACGTGAGCAACACCTTCCGAATCAGCCTTCTTCTTTGTCTTTTTGGGTTTATTCATTCAATCCTGTCCTTTTTGAATAATTATCATTTGCCCGGTGCTTTTCTCTTACCGGCGATCGTCTTCTTCGGACCCTTCCTTGAACGGGCATTTGTCCGAGTCCGCTGACCTCGCACCGGCATACTTCTCCGGTGACGGAGTCCGCGGTAACAACCGATATCCATCAAACGCTTGATGTTCATGCGGTTTTGTGTCCGCAAATTACCTTCAACCTCAAATTCTGCGTCGATAATCCTTCGGATATGATCAAGCTGTTCCTCCGAAAGCTCTTTGATTTTGATATTTTTATCAATTCCGGCTTTCTCAAGGATTTTTACCGACGATATATGCCCGATACCGTATATGTACGTCAAAGCGATTTCGCTTCGCTTGTTATTCGGAACGTCAACTCCTGCAATACGTGCCAAAACTCATGCCTCCTCTCAAAGAAGTAATCCCGGCCTTAGCCCTGCCGCTGTTTGTGCTTGGGACTCTTTGAACAAATAACTCTGATAACGCCTCTGCGCTTTATGATTTTACATTCCTTACACATTTTTTTTACCGATGCCTTTACTTTCACAATCAAACTCCTTTACATGTCACTCGGGATGCTATTAACGCCTTCCCCGTAGCCGCCCCTTCTTCATGAATCCTTCGTAGTTGCGGGTCTGCAAGTGTGATTCAAGCTGCTGCAGTGTATCGAGTGCTACACCCACAACGATAAGCACACTGGTGCCGCCGAAAAAGAACGATATTTTTAATGTTCCCATGAACAAAAAGGGAACGATTGCAATAAAAGCCAGAAATATCGATGCCGGCAGTGTAATACGGGTAAGTACTCTGTCGAGAAATTCGGCGGTTTTTTTGCCGGGTCTGATACCGGGAATAAATCCCCCACTTCGTTTGAGATTCTCGGCAATATCAACCGGGTTAAAAATAATTGCAGTATAAAAATAGGTAAAAAAGATAATCATCAGTGCATAGAGAATGGAATAAACCGGACGACCGGGAGCGAAAAGACCGACAAAATTTTCTACCAGCTCCGATTTTGGAAAGAAATAACTCAAAACGCTGGGAAAAAACATCAACGATGACGCAAATATCATGGGAATGACACCGGCCATCAGAAGGCGCAGCGGAAGAACCGTGTTCTGACCGGCATACATTTTGTTGCCTACCACCCGTTTCGGTGTTTGAATGGGAATACGACGAGTAGCCTGATACATCATGATAATAAAGGCAGTCATAATCAATACGATTGCCAGAACCAGAAGCGCTGAAAACGGATGACGGGTTCCAGCCTGAATCTGCTGGATTTCGCCAAATATAGCATCGGGAAGGCGAGCAACAATACCAATAAATATGATTAACGATATTCCGTTCCCTATTCCCCGATTGGTTATCTGTTCACCAAGCCACATAATGAATATGGTACCGGTGGTAAGACTCACTGCAGTCAGAAGGGTAAATTTTATTCCCAGAAGCTGGGGAAGTACCGCTGTCTGCCCGGTTATAGGTGACGTGATATTCTGCAGCCAAATACTGATCGCAATGGCCTGAAAAAATGAAAGGGCTAAGGTCAGGTAACGGGTAAATTGTGTGATTTTTTTCCGTCCCTCCGCACCTTCACGCTGTAATTTATTTATATATGGGAATACCGTACCAAGAAGCTGCATAATAATTGATGCACTGATATAGGGCATGATTCCCAATGCAAAGATAGTTGCCCGGCTGAATGAACCGCCGACAAACATATCGTAAAGTCCAAAAAGTGTATTCTGGGCATTAGCGAGAAAATCGCCCAGAACCTGCGGATTGATTCCCGGTGTCGGAATATGACCCCCTACACGATAAATAAATATCATGAAAACGGTGAATCCTATACGTTTACGCAGTTCGGGAACACGAAATATATTCAAGAACGTCTCAAGCAATGGTCAAAACCTCAACTTTCCCTTTAGCCTTTTCAATTTTTTCTTTTGCAGAATCCGAAAAGGAATGAGCCTTGACCACCAGGCTTTTTGATATCTCGCCCTGTCCCAGTATTTTCACCGGAAGCTCTTTTGAACGAACCAATCCGTTGCTAAAGAGCCATTCCGTATCGATTTCCTTATCTGAAGATTCTATTTTTTCTATAGCCTGAAGATTTACTATCTGGTAAATCACGTTTCTCTCGTGCTTAAAGCCCTTCTTCGGAATACGGCGTGACAGAGGTGTCTGACCACCTTCGTAGTAGAGCTTATGCTTTCTTCCACTCCGTGCCTTTGCACCGTTATTTCCATAACCGCAGGTTGTCCCATTACCACTTCCCTGTCCGCGTCCGACACGATTGGCGGGCTTTCGAGCCTTTTTCGATATAGTTAAATTATTAAGACCAAGCACATTACTCTCCTTCAACTTCCGTAATATCAACTAAATGCTGCACTGTTCTGATCATTCCCCTGATACTCGGAGAATCGGTATGAATAACCGACCGTCCCCTTTTTCTTATCCCAAGGGCCTTGATCGTCAGCTTCTGATTTTTGAATCTTCCGATAGCACTTTTAACCTGAGTGATTTTTAATTTCTTTGCCATATTTATTCCTCTTTTTCGGCAACTTTTTCGGCACTTTGTTCGGGAGCTTTTTCTTCAGTTTTTTCGACCACCGGCATCTGGCGCAGCTTTTTAACATCATTCCATGTTCTCAACCGCGTGAGACCTTCCATGGTAGCCTTTGCTACATTATGGGAATTAGTGGTACCTATACATTTTGTCAGAATATTATGAACGCCAGCCAATTCCAGTACGGCACGGGCAGGTCCACCGGCGATAACACCGGTTCCAGGCGCCGCAGGTTTCAGTAAAACCTTCCCGGCCCCAAAGTGACCTAATACCTCGTGGGGAATTGTCCCATCAACAAGGTTAACCGTGACGAGCCGCTTCTTTGCGTTCTCAACAGCTTTTCTAATCGCCTCGGTTACATCATTTGCCTTTCCTAAAGCAATGCCCACTTTCCCCTTGCTGTCACCAACGGCAACCAGGGCGTTAAAACCGAACCGACGGCCGCCTTTGACAACTTTCGCAACCCGGTTTACCGAAATGAGGCGTTCACTCAATTCCGGCTGTTCCTGAAACTGTCCTAATGATTCTTCTTTTGCCAAGATGTAAATTCCTTTCGCAATATGCTCTTATTAAAACTCGAGCCCGCCAGAACGAGCTCCCTCAGCCAGAGCGCGCACCCGACCGTGATACCGGTAACCCTTCCGGTCAAATACGACACGCTGTATACCCTTTTCCTTGGCCTTTTCAGCAACAAGTTCCCCCACAAGGCGGGATACATCGATCTTTGACTTACTTTTTAATTGTTCGAATTTTTCAACAATATCTTTCGTCGAACTCCCCACCTGAAGTAAAGACTCTTGTCTGGAGTCATCAACAATCTGAGCATAAATATGATTAAGACTCCGGCGGATACTCAGCCGCGGGCGATCGGAAGTACCATACACTTTTTTACGAATGCGAAATGCACGCTTTTTGCGCTCAATAATTCTGGCTTTGGCTCTGTTCATAATCGCTACTCTTTATTGATAATGGTTATTTTGCAGCACTCTTTCCGGCTTTTCTTCGTACATATTCGTTTTGATAACGAATGCCTTTCCCCTTATATGGTTCCGGTGGTCTGATTGCCCGGATATTGGCGGCAACCTGTCCAACTTTCTGCTTATCGGCACCTTCAATGATAATCTTAGTCGGCCCCTCGGTTTTATACGTAACCCCTTCAACGGCCTTGAAAAGAACCGGTTTCGAATAACCGACCGATATATTCAGATCATTTCCCTTTAATTCGGCTTTATATCCCACACCGATAATTTCGAGTACCCGCTGAAATCCTGTTGAGACACCGGTGACCATATTGTTGATTAACACGCGATACAATCCCCATTCGGCTTTCAATTCGCCATCTTCACTGACAGGCGAAAGAATGACCTCCTTGTCTTTGATTTCAACATTGATTTTCTCGGAAACATTCTGTGTGAGCCTGCTTTTGGGCCCCTTTACAACAACAGAGCGTCCCTCTTTTTTTACCTCAACCCCATCGGGGATAACTACCGGTAGCTTTCCTAAACGAGACAAAATTATTCTCCTGAATATGGCTTCTTATTATTCCCACTTACTACTTTTTTTACCAAACAACACCGAGAACTTCACCACCAACATTCTTTTTTTTGCATTCTCTGTCGGTCATTAAACCGCTCGATGTCGATACGATCGCGATTCCCATACCATTGAGCACCTTTGGAAGTTCTTTTGATGAAGAATACTTCCTTCGTCCGGGAGTGCTCACTCTTTTGATTCCCTGAATCGCACAATCCATGTTGTCGTCGTATTTCAACAGGATTTTTATTTCTCCCTGCCTGCCGTCATCAACATAGGCATATTTGCTTATAAAAAAGTTTTCATAAAGAATCCGGGTGATTTCTCTTTTTACGTTTGAGCCGGGAACAGAAACGGTTCGTTTCTGAGCCTGGATTGCATTCCTAACCCTGCAAAACATATCTGCAATCTGATCGGTCAACATTCTGTTTTTTCTCCCTTACACATGCTTGGATTACCAGCTTGATTTCACCACACCGGGAATAATACCGTTTAGGGCCATTTCCCGGAAACAAATTCTACATATTCCGAACCTGCGCAAGTACGCTCTCGACCGGCCACATCGCCTGCACCGGTTATATGCCCGTACTCCGAATTTCGGTTTTTTTCTCTGTTTTTCCATCAATGCTTTTTTTGCCACATTCAGCTCCTGCGGTTATTTTCTAAAGGGCATTCCCATTTCTTCGAGAAGGGCCAACCCCTCCTCATCAGTGCTGCCGGAAGTGCAGATTGTAATATCCATACCTGAAATCCGGCTTATTTTATCACGATCGATTTCAAGAAAAATAATCTGCTCTTTTACGCCAAGATTATAATTGCCGTTACCATCAAAGGAACGTCGTGAAAGTCCTCTGAAATCTCTCATTCGTGGAATGGCGATTGATACCAGACGGTCGAAAAACTCGTACATCATATCCCGCCGAAGGGTGACTTTGGCGCCAATAGAATTTCCCTTCCGGAGTTTAAAATTGGAAATAGCATTTTTAGCACGAGTAATCACCGGTTTCTGGCCGGTAACATCCCGAATTGTCATTACCGCTTCATCGAGAAGCTTTGGTTCCGACGTTGCTCTTCCTGCGCCAATATTAACAACAATTTTCTGAATTCTCGGAACCTTCATGACATTCTTGATATTCAACCGTTCCTTGAGAGCAGGAACGACTTCCTCTTTGTATTTTGTCTCTAATCGCGGTGTTGTTTTTTTGTCGCTCAATCTACCATCTCCTTAGCTTTTTTGGAAAAGCGAACCCGTTTGCCGTTTTCTAAAACCTGAACGCCGACTCTGGTCGGTTTTCCGGTTTTGGAACACATAAGCATGAGGTTTGACAAATGAATCGGCGCTTCTTTTTCAAGGATACCGCCCTGTTGATTTTTTGGATTCGGCTTGGTATGACGCTTAACAATATTTTTACCTTCAACAAGCGCAGTCTTCTTTTTGGGATCGATTTTAATAATTCTCCCGGTTTGTCCTCTATATTCTCCGCTTATAATCTGAACCATGTCATTTTTTCTTAGTCGACAAGGCATTGGTCACTCCTCGCTTATAAAACTTCTGGTGCAAGTGAAACAATTCGCATAAACTTTTTTTCCCGGAGTTCCCTGGCTACCGGTCCGAAAATACGGGTACCGCGCGGCTCTCCGGCATCATTGATAATGACAGCAGCGTTGTCGCTGAACCGCACATAGGTGCCGTCTTTCCGTCCATATTCCTTTGATGTCCTGACAACGACCGCCTTGGCGACTGAGCCCTTCTTAACCTGCGAATTAGGTATGGCATCTTTTACCGCCACCACAACGACATCACCCACTCGTGCGTACCGTCGACGGGTACCGCCGAGTATTCGTATGCACTGGGCTTTTTTAGCTCCGGAATTATCTGCAACAGTCAAATTTGTCTGAACTTGGATCATTACCGTTCTTTCCTGATAGTTGTATCCGTTTTATATAGTAGTATATTGTCTATTTTGCCTTCTCAAGCACTTCACCCAGCCGCCACCGCTTTGTCTTGGACAAGGGACGGGTTTCGATAATTCTTACCTTATCACCGATGGTGCATTGATTGTCCGTGTCCTGGGCAACGTATTTTTTGCTCAACCGAACGGTTCTTCCATATTTCGGATGAACAAGCTGCCGCTGCACATTGACAATAATGGTTTTATCCATCTTGTTGCTTACAACAGTTCCTATTCTGATTTTTCTACTGTTTCTTTCAGCCATGCACTGTTCCTGTTATCAAAGTGTTATTATGATTTTGCTTGAGCCTGTTTCTGTTCGTTCAAAATAGTTTTTGCACAGGCTATTTCACGACGAACGTGACGCATTCTAACCGGATTACTCAATTGTCCTAATTTAGCCTGGAATCTCAAATTAAACAATTCTTCTTCCAGACCCTCTATTTTTGTTTCGATCTCAACCGGCGATAATTCTCGTATTTCTTTGGCCTTCATCATAGTTCTCAGCCTATCTTTTCAAGTTCGACGAATTTTGTTTTCAAGGGCAATTTGTGTCCTGCAAGACGCATTGCTTCCCGCGCAAGATCGGATTTTACTCCGGCCATTTCGAACATAATGGTACCGGGCCTGACAACGGCAACCCATCCTTCGGGAGCACCTTTTCCTTTTCCCATCCGTGATTCGGCAGGATGTTTTGTATAAGGCTTATCCGGAAAAATTCTGATCCAGATTTTTCCACCTCGCTTAATAAAACGGGTCATTGCCACACGAGCCGCTTCAATTTGCCTGCTGTCAATCCATGCCGGCTGAAGCGCCTGCATGCCGTATTCCCCGAACGATAACGTATTGGTCCGGGTGGCGGCTCTTTTCATTCGACCACGCTGCTGTTTTCTCCAACCCACCTTTTTTGGCGCCAACATAATCTGAATTCCTTTCCGATATTAAGCGACCGGAGCTTCTTCTCTGTTCTTTGCAGCAAGCTTTTCGCTGCGACGGATAACTTCACCTTTACATATCCATACTTTCAAACCGATGCATCCATAGGTCGTATGTGAGACCCTGGTCGCATAATCGATATCCGCACGAAGTGTGTGCAGGGGAATTCTCCCTTCCTTGAAAGTTTCCACACGGGCGATTTCAGCGCCATTCAGACGTCCTGCGACAGTAACTTTAATACCTTCAGCGCCCATCCGCATGGCTGTGGATATCGCTTTTTTTATTGCCTTTTTGTATGATATTCGTTTCTCTACCTGACGAGCTATATTGTCGGCAACAAGCTGTGCATCCATTTCAGGCTTTTTCACTTCCTTGATATTCACCTGGATTTCTTTTTGCGTCAGATGCTGCAATTCTCCTTTGAGACGTTCTACCTGTTCGCCCTTTTTTCCGATAATAATACCCGGCCGCGATGTATTTATATTAACAATAATCTTTTTTGTTGTACGTTCGATTTTAAGCATCGCTATGCCACCATTTTCCAACCGTTTCTGCAAATAGCGACGAATAAGAACATCTTCATAGAGATAATCTGCAAAATGTTCTTTGGCATACCAATTGGAATTCCAGGATTTATTAATTCCCAACCGAATGCCGACAGGATGTGTTTTCTGACCCAAACTGATCCTCCTTAGTTCATTACCTTGACGGTGATATGGCACATTCGCTTGATAATCTGACCGACTCGCCCCTGTGCCCTGGCACGAAACCGGCGCATGCTCGGCCCTTGACCGACCTGCACGTCACCGATCCGCAGATCGTCGACATCGATATTTGTTTCAGTATTCTTGCTCTGCATGTTGGCAACCGCAGCCTTGACCACCTTTGCCATATCGTGAGCAACACTCTTTTTAATGCTTAAGTCGAGCATGCTGAGTGCTTCACCCACCATTTTACCCTTGATAGCATCGGCAACAAGCTGTGCTTTTCGGGGTGAAGTTCTTGCGTATTTCAATGTAGCCTGTGCTTCCACACTTACTCTCCGTTGAATTAATGTTTAGCCGATTTATCGGATTTTAAATGACCACTATGACCACGAAACTGACGAGAGGGTGCAAATTCTCCCAGTTTATGTCCAACCATATTCTCAGAAACATAAACCGGGATAAACTTGTTTCCATTATGAATAGCAAAGGTATGCCCTACAAATTCGGGAAGAATAGTCGAGCGACGAGACCATGTCTTAATGACTTTTTTCTGACCGGAGCTATTCATCTGATCGACTTTTTTGGTTAAAAAGTCATCAACAAACGGGCCTTTTTTAATAGAACGCGCCATATATTAATTCCTTCAGCTTTTTTTCTTTCTTCTTCTTCTGACAATAAATTTATCTGAACTTTTTTTCGCTTTTCGAGTTTTGAGTCCCTTGGCTTTCTGTCCCCAGGGTGATACGGGATGACCACCGCCGGAAGCTTTTCCTTCGCCACCACCCATTGGATGATCGACGGGGTTCATTGCAACACCGCGCACCCTCGGCCGCCATCCCTTATGACGGGTCCGTCCGGCAGAACCGATAACGATGTTGCTGTATTCGGCATTACTTACTTGACCGATCGTGGCCATGCAGTTTTCATGAACATTCCGTATTTCACTTGAAGGGAATTTGATTTGAACCATATTCTCTTCTTTGGCAAAAATTTCGGCATAGGCCCCGGCACTGCGGGCGATCTGGCCTCCCTTTCCCTTGCGAAGCTCGATATTGTGAACCATGGTGCCCACAGGAATTTTGCCGATCGGCATATGATTCCCCTCAGCAATTTCACAATCTTCACCCGACATGATATTCATGCCGACTTTCATATTGGCCGTGGCAAGAACATACCGCCGTTCGCCGTCAACATACTTGATCAAAGCAATGTAGGCAGTACGGTTCGGATCGTATTCGATTGTTTCTACGATCCCGGGAACACCAAATTTGTTTCTTTTAAAATCGACAATCCGATAATGTGGCCTGGTGCCGCCACCCCGATGACGAACCATTATCCGTCCGGTATTGTTGCGCCCGCTCCCCCGCTTCTTGGCGACAAGCAATGGCTTATACGGCTCATCCGTCGTCACCATGCTGAAATCGCTTGACGTTTTATACCGTAAGGTCGGAGTAGTCGGACGATATGATTTGATACCCATGCATTCTCCGCTGATTTATTCTAAAGTAATTCTATTCACTTATACTTCACCAAACTGCTGAATCGTTTCCCCATCAGCCAGTTTTACCAGTGCTTTTTTCCAATCAGAACGATATCCTGAAAACCGTCCCATCCGTTTCTTTTTGCCTTTGACAATCATGGTATTTACTTTTTCAACCTTAACTTCAAAGATCTTTTCGACAGCCTCTTTGATTTCCGCTTTTGACGCTCCCTTGTCGACCTCAAACACATACTTATTCTGCACGGTACGCAGATTCGTATTTTTTTCGGTAATCGAGGGGCTCTGGATTATTTTGTGATATTTGCTCACGATTTAACCGCTCCTTCCAACTCTGTCACAAGCTGCTCAGAGCCGAAGATTATATTTTCACTCTTAATGACATCAAGCGCATTAATCTCGGCCAATGGCTTTACTTCAAGCCACGGGATATTCCGGCTCGCCAGGTAAATATATTTGTTATCCTTTGCCGTAACCACGAGATTTTTTTTGCCGTTCAGGGCAAGCGCTTTGATAAGTCGCTCCATAATTTTCGTTTTCGGCTCATTACATTCGATGGAATCGATAACAAAGACTTTTTCTTCCTTCGCTCGTGAACTCAGTGCCGATTTCAGAGCAATTTTTCTCATTCTTTTCGGAATGGTGCCGTAATAATCTCTGGGTTGTGGACCGAAGGCTTTGCCCCCTCTGACCCATATCGGCGAGGCATTCGATCCGGCCCGGGCCCGTCCGGTGCCCTTTTGCCGCCAGGGCTTTGCACCACCGCCACTGACATCGGCACGGGTCTTGGCCTTTGCCGTCCCCTGGCGCTCATTTGCCTGATAAGAGGTGATTACCTGATGAAGAAGAGTTTCGTTGATGGGAGCATTAAAAACAGACTCCGGCAAATCAATTGCACCCTTTTCTTTTCCATCACCGGTAAAAACTTTGGCTTTCATGTTCTGTAAACCTCGTTGCAATTTTTATTTCTTCGAATTGTTTTTTCTGATCACTACAACCCCTTTGTTCGCACCCGGGATTGCTCCTTTTATATACAGAAGACCGTTTTCTTTATCCGTACCAACAAGCTCCAGCCCCTTGATAGTGGTCTTTTCTGAGCCGTACTGCCCCGCCATCTTTACACCGGGAAAAACCCTTGCAGGATAAGTGCCGGCGCCAAGCGAACCACGTTCACGGTGATTGGTATTACCATGCGTTTCACGGCCGCGCTGAAAGTTATGGCGTTTGATTGTTCCGGTAAAGCCACGTCCTTTTGAAGTACCGGTAACATCAACATACTTGATATTTTCAAATACTTCGATACCAATGGTCTGACCGGGTTTCAACTCAGCATCACTTTCATCCATGACAAATTCTTTGATAACCCGTGTCGCAGCACTACCGTGTTTTTTGAAATGTCCCTGCAAAGCTTTTTTTACCTTCTTTTCAGGACAGCTATCAAAACCCAGCTGAGCGGCAGTATAACCATCATTTTTTTCGGTCTTTATCTGATGTACGATATTGGTCGCAGTTTTAATAACCGTGACAGGAATAGCATGCCCACTCTCTTTATCGAGCAGCCTGGTCATTCCCACTTTTTTTCCGATTAATCCTTGCATAATATAGTGCCTGCTTTACCTTTTTTATCTGAGCGTTATACTTTAATTTCGACATCAACTCCGGCCGGAAGATCGAGCCGCATCAGCGAATCGACCGTTTGGGGAGTAGATTCGAGTATGTCAATCAATCGTTTGTGAACACGAGTTTCAAACTGCTCGCGTGATTTCTTATTAACATGCGGTGAACGCAATACAGTATAGATCGTCTTCTCTGTAGGAAGCGGTACCGGCCCCGAAATCTGCGCTCCTGTACCCTTTGCAGTACGAACTATATCGATTGCGGATTTATCGAGTATATTATGATCAAACGACTTTAAGCGGATCCTAATGCGTTCTCCTGGCACGTCAAACTCCTTATTCAATAATATCTGTTACAACACCGGCGCCAACCGTCCGCCCACCTTCACGGATCGCAAAGCGGAGCTCTTTCTCCATCGCAATCGGCGCTATCAATTCAACTTCCAACGATGCATTGTCTCCCGGCATGATCATCTCAACACCTTCGCCAAGCTGAATCGAACCGGTAACGTCGGTAGTGCGG
>WJLZ01000092.1 GCA_014728215.1 Chitinivibrionales bacterium | reverse complement strand
ATCGTACACTGTTGCAAGGAAAGGAGCCTGATGCAATCCCCCCAAACCAATGTGGTACAGCGGCCCCAGTGCGATCCAGTAATGAAATAGGTCGACTTTATGGCCCCTCATAAGGAAAGGTATTGTGAAAAGATCTGATTTCCAGCCTCCCTTTCGACAGGGAATCCAGGTGCAGGGAATGGATCGTAATGGTTCCGGTACTTTATCGATATCTCCCCAGATATAAAGCGATATATCCGGTATCTCATCGAATATCGCCCGGGCAGACCGGAGTACATATTGTCCAACTCCCCGTTGGCCGTAACCATAGGAGAACAGACGGAAATCCCATAAAATCCTCATGATCCTATTATGCTTTCATAATGTGAAACAAGTGTTCTCGCCATCGATGGATAACTGAACGCTTTGTTGTATTCATTCAACGCTTCAAATTTTTCTTCACGAAAGTCTCTATCGACAACAACATGTTTAATCTCCTTAATAATCTCATTGCTGTCGTTATTCACCACTACGCAAAGGGGATATCGTTGGATGATCTCTTCAATAAACTCAAGCCTGACGGCAATAATCATTTTCTTCATGCCAATGGCCGTGGCCAGGCTTTCCGAGGAACTTCTGGTCTTGAAAAATGCACAGTAGATATGCGCCTCTTTCATGAGACGGTCCCGTTCTTCATCTGAAATCCAGCCGGTGACAGTAAATTGATCTTGCCAGTGACGGCACGCTATTTCCGAGTTCAAATGCTCAAGTAACCCCCGATCTTCTTCTCTCCGAACTCCCCCGATCCAGGTAAAAGTCCATTTCTCACCCAGGCCTTCGAGGACCTTGAACAGAAGCTCATAATTAAAATTCGGATTGATAAAACCGGTTGAGACCAGACGCAAAGGTCCGGATTTGTCGCAGGAAAATATTCCCCTCTGTATTTGCTGTTGAACCGGGTAGGGGATTACTCGTATCAGATGTGCGCCTGCACCTTTTTCGATAAGTATCTCCTTTTGAAAACGAGAATGTACCAGAAGAGAACGGGCATAAAAATTTGCAGCCCGGTGTTCCCGGAAGGCGGTTTGCAAAGGGTGCCGATAATCATACAACAACTGTTTCAACCACTTTATAATCCAATTCCCCTGCAACTCTTCACGGGGGAAAACTCCGGGGAAACGACGGTATATCTCATGCAGTGTAACAACGACCGGCACAGTAATCCTTGAGCAAACTTCGTCATATTTAACATCTTTACCCCGCACAAATAATGATGTCTCATACTGGATGTGCACAATGTCGCAACTATTAAGGAGCGAGAAACAATTTTGATCAGCCGGTATCTCACTGATATCAACAGCCACGACATCAACCAGACCTTCCAGCACATCAATATACTTATGGGAATAAAATGAAATTCCACATCGTTTATTTTTCGGAAATACCCATCCAACTTTCATATATCATGCGCTCCGCTGATATAACCCATCATTTCATCGTTATCGGCCCAACGTTTCGTCGAACCGTCCCTGCACTCAAGCCTGTGGCCAACCCGGTCAATCCGGCTGCTACAATCGATTTGCTGTGCGAATTCCGCTTTCGTGAAAAGTATTCCAGGTCATATTTCTGTTTATTCAGAAACCCGGCAACCGCTTTCAAAGAGACATTCTTTGCAAAACAGAGCGCCCGGTTGTAAAACTGATTGAAGTAAAATTCGGCACTGCTCTTTTCGGAACGGCACCCCCCTGTTTTTTCGAGAAAATGGTCGATATGCATGGATGACGTAAAGAATATTTTACCACCCTTTCTTTTCAATCGAAGCGCAAAATCGATCTCTTCAAAATGCGCGTTTCCCCTGAACCACGAATCGAACAGCACCGACCTGAATGCCGAGCGCTTAATGGATGCATGTCCTCCCGGAAACCCGGTAATTTCTTCATCCCGGCAGAGTGCATAATCGCAAATATAGGTAAGGGTTGCCGGATCAAATTCAACAACCCGCTCTCTGGTACCACGATTGTTTGCATCACGAACCTGGCCTGCAATCACCGAATACCGGGGAAAACATTCATGCAATTCCATATGCCTGCTTACACATCCGGCCGAAGGGACACAATCATCATCAAAAAACAGAACCACCTTTCCCTTTGACGCATGTATACCCCTGTTTCGGGCCCGGGGAAGACTTGGTTCTTTTTGAACGAGAAGCTTAACTCTTTTATCGCTCACATCCAATGTGTTTTCATCCTGCTGCACGATAATGAGCTCGCACTTTTCGGGAAAGTCACTCAGGAGCCGGTCGATAAGTTCGGTTACCTGCCTTTTTCGCCTATAGGTAGGAATAATTACCGACATCTCCGGAACTACACCGCTTTCCGAATAATTGTTTCCCTTTTGAAATCGATCCGCATGGTAATGCATTGTATTTTTTCATTCCGCCTTTTTCATCTGTGCGAAGCAGGAACCGCCACCCTTCAGTCCCAGAACAAGTTCGCACCGATTGGATACTGCATTAATAACTCGGAGTATCCCGCCAAGTAATGGAAGTCTTTTTATTGAAGCAAACAACAATGTTATTATCGCAGCGCAATGCCATCTGCTTTTTTTAAATACAGGATAATATTTTTCGGGATATCCCAGGAGCCATCCTGCAATTCCCGCGGGGCTGAAAAATGAATAGAGCAAAAATCGTTTTTTGTACTCTCTATACAGTTCATGGGAATGGCGGAGACAAAAGTGACCGTCCTGCAGTGCAAGGAGGTCTTTTCCGTGAAGTTTGATAAGGCTTTTATCAGGCCATCGATCACGGTAATCTGCACATTCACTGTGCATAAAGAGATGCCCTCCCGGTTTGACCACCCGCCCGGCTTCATCAAGCACCATCCCGGGATTGTCAACATGCCCGAGGGCATCGATAGAATACAGATGATCGAAAACATTTTGTTTAAAGGGAAGCGTGGTCATATCTGCACATACCCGGAACATGTTCCGGCAATCCCGCAATGCATCAAATGACCAGTCAAGTGTTACAATAATACATTTTTTTCTTCCAAGCAACCAGTATGCATAAGCGCCATTACCGGAACCAAGATCAAGAATGAGGCTGTTTTCCGATGCGACTTTCCCAACATTATCGACTCCACGCCGTTTAAAGGAAATAAGGTTCCACACCAGTCGAAGGAATACATTTTTCGTATTAGAAATTCGAGTATTCCATTCTCCATGCCGATGCTTTGCACTGGAGAAAGCTCGTTTGTCTGGTGATCCCATGATCTCGATCAATCGGTTTTGGATTTGTAGTAATGATAATAATATTTATAATAGCCGTATGAAGAATACCGATGAGCGAGGTCGATATCGTTGAGTACCGCACCAACAATTTTTGCGCCTACGTTTCTCAGATTCTGTACTGCTCTGGAGGCGATTTCTCTATCGGTATGATGTGATTTTACCACGAGTAGTGAAGCATCTACTTTGGTACTCAGTAAGGATGCGTCGGTGACGGCGACCACAGGCGGCGTATCGAAAAATATGATGTCGAAATGCTTCTTGAAATATTCGATATGCTGAATCATCCGCTGGGAGCCGATCAATTCCGCCGGATTCGGTGAAAAAAGCCCGGCGGTACATACAAAGAGATTTTCTTTATCGGTGGTGCGTACAACAGCATCATAGTCAAAATGCTCTGCGAAAAGTTCGGTAAATCCGGGTTCACGTCTCATGTTGAAAAGATGGTGCAGTATTGGGCGGCGCAGATCGGTATCGATAAGAAGTGTTTTTCTTCCAAGCTGTGCATTTGCCATGGCCAGATTTGTAATAGTCAATGATTTCCCTTCTGAAGGACCGGCTGAAGTGAGCAGAACGGTTTGAAGGGGCTTATCGGGACTTACAAAAGACAAATTTGTTCTGAGAGAGCGATATGCCTCGGTAATAATCGATTCATCACCGGAAAAATTGAGAAGCTGTTTGGGATACTGGGTAACCGACACCTTTGTTTGCTTTTTTGATGACCGGCGTTTGATTTCCTTCTCATTTCTTTTTGAATAGGTGATATGAGGGATCGTGCCTAATACCGAAATTCCCAGATACCGCTCGACATCGTCATTGGATTTGATAGTTGTATCGTTATATTCGACAAAAAATGCCAATCCCAAACCGAGTGAAAGCCCCAGGATAACCCCCAGGATATAATACCGCTTTTCATTTTTGGGTATGGGACGTTCGGGCATCCGGGGAGCATCGACAATTTTTATCCCTGCGGTTCCCGATGCGCTTTTAAGCCGTTCTTCTTCCGCTTTTTTTATAAGGAAATCGTAAATACGTCCGTAGTTTTGTTTTGTCAGCCTGAGCCTTTGAAGCTCCAGCGATTTGTTTAAAATATTCGGGTTTCCTTTTTTGTAATTATCGATAGCATTCTTATACGATTCCAGTTTACGCTTGAATAGATCGAGATCCGCTTCTTTATTCAGAACCGATTTCCGCAATTCTTGCCACGAACGGATCATTCGGGCATTGACCCTTGGTGCACCTTCAGGTTTTTTATATTGCAGAAGCTGCTTTACCACTTCGTTAATCTCCCGGTCGATAGTTGAGATCCCCGAGAGCCGAATACCAAGATTTTCCAGCCTCATTTTTTCTTTTTCAAGTTCACTCAGTTTCGAGCGTAGCTTCAGATATTCCGGCGAGCGCTTGGACTCCTTAGGAGCGATTTTTGCCTCCAGGCGTCTCAATTGCTTTTTCTCCGCATCCAAATCGGCTTCTTTCAGCCCCAGCTGGGCAAGTTTATCGGCATAGGCATTTTGCAAGGTCCGGAGTTCCGGTGTGGCACCTTCAAGAATCTCTCCGGTTTTTTCTTTAAATGCCCGGTATTCATGCTCGGACTTTTCAAGATTCTTTTTGACAATGTCAAGCTGTTTATCGATCTCCACCACTGTGCGCCGGGCTTCTTCGGTAGCAACCTCCAGACACTGCTGCCTGAAAATGTCTGTGCCGATACCGGCGATAAAATACGCCAGTTCCTTTGTTTTTGCCCGTGCCGTGAATGAGTAAAAGGAAGTATAGGATGTTTTACGCAAAGTAATATTGTTCTGAATATATTCGAGTGCCCGATCTTTGGATATTTGATTGAATACCGAATTAAAGACATCAAATCCTATGCTGTCGAGTACCATTTCAAGATATGTACGACTGTTGAGAATCCCCTGATAGAAACTCAAGGACCGTCCGCTCCCGAAATTCATTGCCTGGCTTATCAATGTATTATTTTCTTCAATAACCAGCGTCGAATTTGACTGAAAAATATCTTCAATTCTAGAAACGTACCAGGCAGCAGAAAGGGCGACAGAAAAAAAAGCCACAAGTATTATCCATTTTCTTCGGACCAGAAGTGCCAGATAATCCTTTAGATGGGCCCCTGATTTGAAGCTGGCTATATTTGTAGAAACGGGATTTTTCACTTATTGAAAACTCCACTGAATGTCTGAACCGTTACAATAAACAAAAGTGTATTATTGAGAATTGTCAATAGGGTGCGCCAGTCAAACCATTTTGCATAAACGATAATAACATCGCTCTCGGCAACCATCGGGATATCATCCATGGCTCCTTTATCTATATACCCCTTGAGATCGACCACTTCCTCCATGGTTTTTCCATCATGCTTGAACAGCCTCCGTACCCGTGAGAGGTCGGCTTTTTCCGAAGGACCGCCTGCAAGGTAGACGATTTCAAATAGATTGACATCTTCCTGCAGTTCAAAAAACCCCGGCTTTCTGACTGCGCCGATCACCTTTACTTTTGTCGAGCGCTCCTTTGTAAGAAGTAAAATCCTATCCTCATTGAGAATCCGTGGTAATTCGGATACATTACCCTTATCGAGGAATTCTTCCAGATTGAAGAATATTGCTTCGTTATCGGAACCGTCTTTTCTGACAATCTTGATCTTTTTAAGATCTGCATATTTGGTCGGTCCCCCTGCCTGGACAATAACTTCCTGAAGCGATACCCCTTGATAGGTAGCAAGCGGCCCCGGCGATCCGATCTGGCCAAGGACAGTTACCCTAATATCGGGATTTTCGACTATCTGTATTGAAACAAGCGGATTGTCAACATATTTTGCCAGACGAATAGTTAATTCATTCATCAATTCGAGTGTACTGATATTTATTATCGGCTGATCGACTAAAAGGGGGTAATCGATAGTCCCGTCATCCATAACGACATATTGACCGGAAAACTCTTCACTGCCAGGAACTGATATTTCTAAAACATCACCGACTTTAATAATCGAGCCGTACAAAAAACTGGTCGCAATCAGTAGAATAAGAGGAAACGTTTTTATTTTCATAACACCTCATCAGGATGCAGTGGCAGACTGCATGGTTATGCGGGACTGAAAACAAAGGGATAGGTCACCGTGACATCCCCATCGGAAATAGGATCGAATCTCCACATTTTCATTTTTCTTGAAATATCCCGCGCCAGATCCTTGCTGCCGGTCGTATTTTCGAGAATTTGTACTTCGATAATTCTTCCAGCAGCAGCAATAGTGAACCGGACAGTTATTTTTCCGGCGAGTCCCGGATTCCTCTTCAAGTACTTTTCATAACTCATGCGGATACTGGTCTTATGTGACCCCACGACTCTGTTTATCGCACCGTTGTCACGCTTGGCATTTGATGATGCCGCACCTTCAATACTTTCCGGACGCTGAATTATGAAATTACCTTTCTTTGTCAATTCTGTGGTTTTTGCCATTCCAATGCTTGCCACCAGATCTCCGATATCTTCCTTATGAGCAATGGCGACATCCTTACTTTTAACCAGTTTCTTATCGAGCACATCCACATTTGAAGCCCGTTTGAGGCCGGTCATGCTTTCGAGCGCTTTATCCAGATCCTGATTTCTTTCTTTCCTTGTTCCCTGTAAGGCATCGACTACGGCCGGTCCTTTTCCACCAACGCCGGTGAGCATACCCAGTACACCCACTGTTCGAATCTTTTTCTCCACCTGCGCAGCACGGCGAGCGACCTGTTTTTTTGCGGCAACCCGGGCTGCTTTTTTTTCTGCCGGTGTTGTGCTCTTTTCCGGAATATTCTCATCGGGTTGTGCCTCCTCGGCAGCTTTCGTTTCCTGAATAGCCGGCTTCGCCGTCGTCGCCTCCTTGGGTAACGGCTTCTCTATAATCAATTTCACAAAACGATCGGGTATCTTTTCGATTTCTACCCGGGCTTCAGCCTGAATTTCCTTCTGGTCAAGAACATACACCAGAATACCGTGAATAAGAAGTGATATAATCGCAACTATAAAAAAGCGGAAATCAATCTTACTCCACAGCGTTCCGCGAACCTGCTTTACCAACGATTGATCTATCGCCATCGAGCCTGCACTCATGACGACAACATTGGGCTGACGGTCCACGACTTACTCCTCTTTCCTTCTGACAGCCAACGAGAAATTGGTATATCCCTGCTGTCCGCAGGTGTACATTATCTTTTTTAACAGCCTGAAACGAATTCGCTTATCTCCCTGAATGGTTACGTCACCGGTAAACTTCGTTTTTGTCGAATACTGCTCGATCTTTTCAGTTGTCTGCCTTCGCCGACGCAGCCATTCCTCGAGCTGGGGTATAATAAGATCGTTTGTACTGAGCACCTGGTCCACGTCGGCAAGCTGAGCATCTTCGGCAAGAATGTACTTATTGTTTACCATAATTACGACATTCAGCTCAGGACGTTTATGGGCGGATGATTCCGGCAGTTCGAGATTTTTCGATAGAGTAATAATCTCTCCTTCAGCCGAAAAACTTTTCAAAAGATATACCAGAAGAATGGTCATGACATCGATAAGTGATGTCAACTGGGGCTTGATCCCTTTCATCTTCTTTTTTGTTCTGGCCAGCCCCGGATGTTTCTGGCCCGATTTGGATACAGGAAAACTCATCCGATCTCTCCAGACAGGCCGATGTCGGGAAATTGCGATTCCCGGCATACATCCATGAATTTTATAATGTCATCATAAAGAATGTCCGAATCCAATACCAAAACCACGCTTTTCTGTGAGGGGTATTCAAATTTAATCGCCTTCAACATTACCCTCAGCTGCTGAAACTGATACTGCCCCCTGACGCGGGGCACCAGGTCGAGTTTCTTACCGGTGCCTACAATCCTGAACCCTTTTTCCGTAACCACAATCGATATATCCAGCTCTTTAATTTCCTGATTACTCTGTTGGTCGCTTTCTTCCGATGTAGAGGGAGGGAGAGAAAAATCAATAATTGCTATCTGGGTAAATACCGCCATGGAAACGAGAAAGGGAATCAGAACCATGAAGAGATTCATGACCGGCGTAACATCCAGTTCGATCATTTCGGTATCGTTTCCGACCGCTTTCTCTACCCGCCGCGTGGCAGGGAATGCTTTTTTCTGCTGCATATCGTTATCCATCGATATATTCCCATTATATTAATGACGGCGTTGAGCAAAGAGAAAGTTCAGAATCCGGACTGAACTCTCGTCTATTTCTTCAATAATCCCGTTTGACTTTGAGCCTAAAATCGAGAACATAATCATACAGGGAATGGCAACCATAAGTCCCATCGCCGTAGTATTCATCGCCATTGCAATACCCTGTGCCAGAACAGTAGCCTTTTGTGAGGGATCCGCTGTTGCCAGGGCACCGAATGCCTGCTGCAAACCAAAGATTGTTCCCAGTAACCCCATGAGTGTCGAAATGTTTGCAAAAAGGGAGAGATAATGGGTCCGCCGGTTGATTCGGGGGAGTTCCCGGAGAGCGATTTCATCAACGGCGTTCTGTATCTCCTGATCCGGCTCCTGCTGCTGAAAATGCCACAATGCGCTTTCCAGTATAACTGCCAATGGATTTTTCATCTTTGCGCAAAGTTGACGGGCTTTTTCGAGCTCGCCGTTACGGACCATTCTCGTAACCTGGGTCAAAAGCATCTTTGCATTTACCCGGCAATGGATATAATAGTAGTAAAGCCGTTCGAATATAATTGCCAGTGCAAATGCAGATACCCCTGCCAGCAAGTACATCCACATCCCGCCTTCTTGAAAAAATCTGGCAATGACTTCCATGACGCCTCCTTGAATGGTGCCGCTCTTAGTGAAAAATACCTCTATTAATGGTATTCTATTGTACGCAATAATTCAACTATTATGTATATCAACGAATTAAACAGCACCATCGTTTCACACACAGTTTTGCTCTCGATAATTATCAGGGTACTTCCACCGGTTCAAAGGGAAGTGATTCCATGAGTTCTTTCTTAAAGGACCGCTCAAAATCAACCTCACGATAGTGAGGTTTTTCTTTCGGTAAAAATATGACCACTTGAGGTTTTTCCACTTTTCCTTTGATTTTTACCCCAACAGTAAAAGTAATCGTCCCGGGAGCATCAATCCGGTAACCTGTTTCCGAGCGGGAACGCTCTTCTTCCTGAGCAGATCCCGGATTAAAGATCCCAAACAGCAAAAATGCCAGTGCAAATAAATAAATTGGTCTCATTACTGATCCGTGGAATCCTTTTCTTTTTCGGGTGAAAAATTTTCAATAAAATCGAATATATACACACTTTCTTTAATTTTCTCCGGATCCAATGGTTCATTGGTTCCAGGTGGAAGAGGAATATATTCATGATCGGTTACATTTACTTCAAGATAGGGTATGAACCCATACATTGTATTCGACTGCTTTTCGGCATGAACGGCAAAAACATTTTTTCCCTCCCTGACCATCCCCGTAACCGTATACTTCCGTGCCTTTTCAAATGAAACAGTCTGTGAAGAATCGACCGGCAGTTTATTTTCATTAAAATAGATGTCAAAAGGGCCGATCCCCGCCGCATACAAAGTAGCCTCATGAACAGGCTCCCTGACATAAAATTTCCTGCGCAAATAAAGCTGGGATGCCGGCTTATAGGTACCCCTTTCATCAGGGTCTCCCTTTCCGATCCACATTGGAGGAGGCACATCTGCAGGGAAGCCGGACACAACGATCGAATCAGGTAGTGATGTTTTCTGGACTTTCAACCAGTCGTTGTCTTTTGTATCCAGGAGCCGCCATCCCTCGATTGAATCGACTAAACACTTCCACTGAGGCCCGGAGGTAATATGTTTTGTCGCGACTTTCTCTCTTTTCACCCCATAATCCTCAGGATAATTCTGGTATAATCTGACATAGGCATCGACAACATACTTTCCCGATGCAAAATTCTTTTCGGCATAATCAAGTACAGTTTTGTATATTTCCAGGGCCTGTTCCTGAAATCGAAGGCCCACTTCTTCAAATTGAACCTTGTATTCTTCCTTTTCAACCTCATCGGCATCAGCAGGATAGGGAGGATTATTAAAGGATTGCAGAAAAAGCAGATCATAACATCGCCCCCGGGTAAAAATGACTCTGGCAATGTCCTCCCTGCTTTTTTTAATGTAGTTATCTTCAAGTTCATAAGCATCGGCGATTTTAAGAACTTTGAGAAAATTGTTCAATGCCTGATCTTCGTAGGATTCGATCTGCTTGAGTAGCTTTGTCTTGTAAACAAACTTTTCATAGGCATCAAAGGATTGTGGGACGGGAGCTTCGCGGGCAATTTTTGTTACTTCAGCATAGGTTTCGCCAACGGTATAAGCTACCTTTGTTATCAGGGTGGCGGCTTCATGATAAAATTTATCGGCTTCATGATACTTGCTTCCCATTTCAAGACTTTTCAGAAAAAGATCGATTGCCCGTTCCTGGAAAGGAGCAATTTTCTGGAGGGTTTCGAGTTTCCGGGCAATAAGTGCGAAACCGGTAAGATTCTGTGATTTTTCTATTTTACCGAGTATCTCGGTAAGGTGGAGATAATTTTTTCCTGCAGATAGGGGAAGGAAAGTCAACTTTTTTCGTGAAGCAAGTATGTATTTATCTTCATTTTTTTCTTTTACTCCCAGCTTTACATTTTCCTCGTGATAGTGAAGGGCATTCTCCACAAAATTTTCATCGATTGCTCTGGCAATTCCCAGTTCAAGGGCAAACCGCTCATCCATCGACATATTCTCCGGCCGTTTTTGTTTCATCACTCCTATGGCAAAATCTTCGTATACCTGCCCTATCTGAAAAATTGAGCGTGTTGTCCATTCAAATATTTTATACTGAATTGTTTTTGAATATCCGGTAATAGCTTCATCGAGAAAACGGGATTTCGATCTTATCTGTTTGCGGTACAGACTTTCAGGAAAGGAAAGGGCGACCTTTTTCATATTCTCGTGATATATTTCCGCCAGAGTGAACTGGGCTTTAGCGGCATAGTATTTATTAACCGTGCTTGGATTCCTCAAACGGTCAAATGTGGTTACCGCCTTTTTGAGCTGCTCCACCGCTTCCCTTTCTTTTTCCTGCATATAGAGAGCGACACCCACCATACATTGGGCCTGTACAATCCGATCGACATCATTACCGAATCGCTTCGAAAATTCCTGGTTGACACGAGTGACACTTTCCCAGTCCTTCAGTTTGCCGTAAATTTCACCCGCACGAAAGAGAACATCGGCAGCATCTTCGGACTTCGGGAACAATTGGGCCATTTTTTCGAATGTAGCGGCAGCTTCCGGAAGCTTGTTTGCATTTTCAAAGCTGAATCCGGCATTATACAACGCAGCCGGCGCCATTTCCGATGTCGGATGGCCCGCCACTACCCGAAGGTACATCTCCCCGGCGTTTTCCCACTGCATAAGTTTTTCATAACACTTTGCAGACCTAAACTTGGCCTTTGGTAATAGTCGTGACGATCCATATTTTTGTGAAAGACGCTGGTACATCAATGCGGCGTGCGACCATTCTGTCTCTTTCTCGTATGATAGCCCTGCATTGAAAAGTGCTATATCCGCAATTTTTGAATCCGGATATTCCATTGCCACACGTTCGTACTGTTCTGCAGCTTTCTTGTAATTCTGTTGCTTTTCGTAGGACTCGGCCATGCGGAAAATCGATTCTGCTATTCTGGCAACCGCCTCCTCCTTGTCGCCTCCTTCACCGGCAATGTCCTTCAACTTGCGATACCATACCTGTGCTTTATCAAATTGCTTCTCTTCATAATAGGCCTGGGCAATCATTCTCACCGCATTAACCACTTCATGACTCTCGGGATATTTATCAAGCAGTTCTTTGTAATATTTTCTGCTTTCCGAAAACAATTTATTGTTGTAGAGAACCGAGGCTTTTAGACCGAGCACCTCCGGAATTTTCTGATTATCGTGATTAACAGCAAGGTAATTATCACAGGCCTTGATCATCAACTGTGATGCGTTCGTAAGTCCCGGTTGTCCCAGAGAATCCTTCTCATCACCGGCTTTGTATCCGCTCTGTTTTGAGCTGTCCGAAATGTCTTGAGCAACGCTGTCTGTATGTGCAGCCATCCTCCTGTCAACTTCCTGGCCGGAATCTTTTCCCTTCATCGACGAAGCACACCCCCCTATCATACTGAAAGTGTACAAACAAAGGATTATACCGACACACCGGATCACTTCAACCGCTCCTGCTCTAACCGCAACAGATTTTGTGATGCAACAATCGCATTCCATGCCGCAGTTTCTTTATATTTACTGTTCGGATATCTCCGTGATACGGCCATATATTCTTCCGCCGCGTTCAGATAATCACCCAGGGAAAACATGATCTCAGCATAATTGTAATGGCATTCATTGGCTCGAGGAGACTGGGGATAATTCCGGATAAAGGCATCATAGGATTCCATAGCATCATGGTAGGTTGCCGCATCATTGTTTTGCAACGCCATCTGATGCCGGCTTATGGCAGCATCATAGAGAACTTCACGGGCAAGACTATCCCCTCTGGCAATTGCTTCCTGATCGTTCTGTATTGCCGCCCAGGTTCCATTCCTATTGTATTGCTTGAAATAATCCACTTTCATCCGGTTGATTTGCGATGTGCTCTTTTTATTTTCAAGCACCGCAAGAAGTTCCTTTTCGACGACCGGACTGGAAGGATGGTTCGGAAACATGGTCATTACTGTCCGGTATGCCTTCTCAGCCATGTCATGGCGGCCCTGGTCTTTATAGACACTTGCCAATCGATGAAGAATATCTCTGCCTTGGGCATTGTTGCCGAACCGTTCAATAAATTTTGCGGCGCGCTCGAGTCCTTTTTCTCCGGTAATATCCGCTTCACTGAAACTGATGGCGATGTAATCCATGGATTCTTTCTCAAGAATCGATTTTCCGCTTTCGGTTCTCTTTCCCAGATCAACCAGGGCCAGAAAGGAACTAATCGCCTTTTCGGGATTTGATTGGCGATATTGCGACCAAGCATATTTATACAACGCCTCATCAAACCATCTACTCTCAGGATAATTCATAACCTGCTTGTATGCTTCAGTAGCCTTTTTCAATTGGGCGTTATCAAACGCATGCTCACCGATATACATCCATGCCTGAGGAGCATACCTGCTTTGGGCATATTCCATGGCAACAGACTCCATCTGGTCAAGAGCTTTATCATAGATGCCCATATCGTTATAGCACCAGGCAAGACTGTATTTTACGGCGGGAATTAACGGGTCATCAGGATAATTATCAATTACCATTTTAAATTGCTCTATACTTGCGCTATGATAATGGGCATCGGGCGGTAAGGGTTCTACCGGCTTTTCCAGAATCTCTCCCTTGCGGAACAAAGCAAGAAGGCTGTCATAGGCAAGTGCCTGCCTTTCATATTCCCGGTATAATTCTGAAAATTGACGATTTTCATAACTATAATACTGCTCACCCAGATGATATCTGATATAGGCTTCATCGCTGCTGTTGAGCGGAAGAGTCAGCACCGATAAACAGATATCTCTTATTTCTTTATACCGTTTTTCATTCAGATATTCTTCATGACTCACCAGGGAATCCATCATTGTGCCGTAACGAATCTTTTTCCGCTTATATTCCGCTACTGCGATACGGTCTTTTTTATCGGGCCGTTTTTCCAACTGCTTTTCTGCATATTTTACCTTTTCCTTTTTCCACTCGAGACTTTCTAATTCCCATCGATAGCGGTCGATTTGCGTTTCCGCAGATAAATAGGAACTCTCTGTAACCAGCGATTTTATTTTTTCCACATCCCGCTTTGCATACATATATGCTTTCTTTTTTTCGATTGCATTGGTGCTTTTTTCTTTTACCGCCAGCATCAGAGAAACGAGCTGGTGAAGTAATTTTTCACGACGAACCGAAAAAGTAGCCTCCTGGAAAGTTCCGGTTGTATAGTAATGCTCTACCATTGAACATATTGCCAGGGCATTTTTATAGTGTGACGCTATCTCTTCAATACTTTCTTTTGGCGCACTTCGTATCTCGTTGAGCATATGTCGAGTTTCTTTTACAGCATCGGCTAACCGCTCTTTCTTTGCCCCACCGCCATTTGCTCTAACCATTTTTCTTTGCAGATCTTCATGCAGCCGGCCCAGATTTCTCTCCTGCTTATCAAGGTACTGCAATTTTTTCCACTCATACTCTGCCTTATTGACATAACGTTCGGCAAGAATAAGGATCGCCTCCACAGCATTGGGATTATCAGGGCTCTGGTTTATCAATTTTCGTAAGCTTGTTTCCGCTTTGCCATATTTTTCGAGTTCTATGTAGCACCAGGTCATACCGAAAAGACATTTTTCATAATTTTCTTCCTTTTCAAGAAGATCGAAATACAATGACAACGCCTTGTCATAGTTACCTGTTTCATAATTGACCTGAGCAATAGAAATAAGCATCCGGTCATAAGCCTTTTCATCCGATTCATTGAGGGGTTTGAATCGTATACCTCGTTCAAGTACCGATAAGGCCGTCTTGTAGTCGCCGGCTTTAATAAATGAACGTGCCAGGGTATGCATAACATGAAACATTCCAGGAGCATCCTGAGCCGCCAGTGCAGCAAGCCGGGCAGCATCGAAAGGGCCGTCGGATTTCAATCCGCTTTCCATTGTTAGCCAGAGAACAGTATTCCTGTTCCTTCCCGTTAAGGTCAAAAAATCGAATGAGGATGCCCATTCCATTATTTCATTATATCGCTGTAATGCATACTTGCTCTGTACTGTATACAGAACCCGAGCGGCCTTGTACATGGTATTTGACGGGAGCGTTTGGGTCGTACTGATCGCTTTAATATACTGACCAGTTGCAAAATAGGAACGGGAAAGGAGAAGTGTCAGTTCATCGACAGCTTCTTTACTTTTATATCGGTTCAATAAAACCGGCAATTTGTTTACCGCAATATATGCCTTATTATTTTCGAGGTATCTCTTTATTTGATGGATCTCTATAAGGAACATTTCATCAACCTGCTGCTTTGTGCCGCGGTTAAACAATGTGTCTTTAATTATATTCAGCTCCGAATAGTATTCCTGTGACTGCAATCCGAGATTTGCTCTTATTATCTCCATGAATTCACCTTTGATACCCCGGGACTTGTGCATTTTTACAACCGGGATATCCATTTGCTCCATGGCATAATCTAAAAGCTCCCCGGTTTTGAACCAGATTCCATCGATACGATGCTTTATTTCCAGCATTTTATTTATTCGTTCAAAATCCCCCTCCTTGAGAGCCTCAAACATTTCCGGCACAGGTTGTCCAACAACCATCTCACGCAGTATCGCAATAGCATCGGCAAGTGGCGCCCGTAGTGCCTCAACCTCTTTGTGGATACTTTCATATTCCTCTTCGACTTGCTCTATTTTCTCGTCAAATACGATCAACGTTTCCTCATTTAATCCTGTCACCTGTAAAGGGAATAATTGCAAACTGCGAATATCACCGAGCACATCCCTTACATTCGACAATTCTCTGTTAAGAATACCGATTTTATACCATTCGGCTTCAAGACGGGATGCGAGGTTTTGTCGTACACGCCATTCGTCGGTCTGAGCTTCCCCGGCTGCAACATCAGGCAATAGCATGCTTACTATCGCAATGAATGCAATAGAGCGAAACAGATATGCCAAAGTACGGTGCTTCACGATTCCGTTATATTCCCTGCATTCGGTTGTACAGACAAAAATTCCCAATACATGAATGTCGTCTTGTTCTCCACAACGTTATTCTGCTTCCTTCTCTTTTAAAATTTCATTTTTTCGCCGTTGAATTTCTTCCAACCGTTTTTTCTTCTTCCTCTCTTCATCTTCAGTCTCTTCTTCTTTTTTCCGATCGGATTTCTTGCTGTTTTCAAGCATTTTCAAACGTTCATCAATATCAATTTTTCTACCACCCTTTCTATTCTTGAGCAGCAAAAACCTTCTTCTCATCTCAGCGCCCGTTTGACGGTACATAATCGGGAAAGAGAGCTGAGCCACAATTTTCCATTTTGCATACCAGGGGTCGAAAGGATCCTTGATACCTCGTACCTTTTCGTCGGGAAAATCATTGTGTAATCGCTGCCAATCTCCTTTATAGGTGATATCCGAACCCTGATTAGAACTTAAAAGCAGCGGCACCGCTGCATAGAGAACCATACCATTGTCATATCTGATTCTTCCTCCCAATGTTAAATACATGGGATTCTCCGAAAAAGCGACTTCAGATACCCGATATCCAGATGCCCAATTAATATCAAACTTCTTGG
The DNA here is from genome assembly GCA_014728215.1 of Chitinivibrionales bacterium. Classification (NCBI taxonomy): domain Bacteria; kingdom Pseudomonadati; phylum Fibrobacterota; class Chitinivibrionia; order Chitinivibrionales; species Chitinivibrionales bacterium. The sequence continues at coordinate 27,024 of WJLZ01000092.1, read as the reverse complement.
GTTTAAAAGAATTATTAACAAATCCCTCGTATGAAAATTCACAGAAAACGTCGGCATTTAACCCCGCATATATAATACCTATATCAAACAGGTACTGGGAATAGGGTAAAAACTGATCATCGAACGGCATTCGCAAACCAAGATTTACCATAATTTTAAATGGAAGCATACTGTAACGGGCCAGATAATCTCTGTCGTAAAGCAATTTCATTTCAAGATTGTGTTCACCATGCATAAAACCTTCGGCACAAAACCCCGTTCCGTTATCCATTCGATAGCCTGCAATCGATGCAAAACGGTTAATGAAATTGTAAAAGTATTTAACCTGAATGCCCAGGCCATGGTATCGCATATCCTTGTTATTTGGCATTGTGAACTTGGCACTCGCCCCCATATTCCCCATTTGAAGCCTTTCCACCAGCGGTTTCTTTACAGGTTCGGGATAAGAGACCGGCCTCATTTCAAAACCGATCGATGCAAAATTAATAAGGCCAAATTCTGATTGAATCTCGGGGAAGGGATAAAAGTTAGGGCTCCCGTTTTCATCCGGATTATCCCAGAGAAATCCTATGGCTCGGCCGGTTATCCACCAGTTCAGACGACCTGTCGTATTTGCGCTTACACACTGGTACATTCCCTCAGCCCTCGAACGTTTCTGCTGTCCTTGCATAGCCGGAAGCGACATACAAAAAGCCAGCAGCATTATAATGGTACCTGCAGGTGCGGGGAATAAAATGTCGCGGCTTCTCTTATTCATCTTTGTTTTCCCCGCTCTTATTGTCCTCGAGTTCGATTTCATGCAGAATTGCTTCTATTTCGGCCATTTTTTTCTGGATTGCTTTGCGCTGTTTTATAAGCTCATTCTGTTCCTTCTTATACTCGAACGATTCCTTGCCTTCAAACATAGTGCCTGTTTCAAAACTGAATCCCTTGAGATAATCTTTTTCTTCCTTTATGTTCTTTGCCAAAGCATCCTGCGACTCTTCTTTTTGTTCTTCCATAAAAACAAGAGTCCGTATAGCTTCGGTATTAGTTTCCCTGAAATAAACCGGGGCCTCAAGCTTGATCGATAACCCCAAAAGACCGGGCTTTAATCCGTCATGCTTTTTTACTTTCTGGAAAAAGGTAAACCTGAATCCGCCTACAATGCTGAATCGATGTAAAAAACGATACCGCCCGCCGGGTTCAAGCCAGGAATATATTTGCTCGTATCGATCATCTCCTTTATTATTGTTCAATCGATGTCCTTTCTCCTTATAAAGACCTAATCCGCCATTTACAAAAAGACTATGCTTATACATTTTCCACTCCACTCCCCACAGCATACCTATTTGATGGTATTTATGCAACAGCTGGGGATCATCGGAAAAACTGAATGCCAGATATGATTTAAGCGGCAGTGTTTTCCATCGTGAAAGCCAGTCGATATCAACCAGCAGGGATGGAAAAAGGTGGGGATGATAATCGGGTTTGCTGGAGTCTGCAGTCAGGCTGATCGTATCGATTGAGGTGGCTAGAAAAAGATCAGCCAGAAGTGCTACGTTAACAAAGCGCAATTTATCATTACCGGGAACCGTTGCCTGCAGATGAGCTTCTATGGGACCGAGTCCTTTATCGCCGACAGGGACCATCAGTCCGGAAAACTGCAATATCCCGCCGATCCCGATCTGACCGCCAATTTCCGGCTCAAATCGAAAACCGTCCGATCCATACAGAATACTGCTCTGAATAAATGCGGTAATATTGCCGTTGCCCGTAACATTAGCAGCGGGAATCGAAAGCGTGCCTTCATTACGCCCCCGCTTGACCGCCATGGTTGCCTGCCCCGCAACCGATAGGGCAATGATCAGAATTGGATAAATGACTTTTCTGAGAATGCTCATATGCAATCTATTATCATCCAGTCTATCTTTCCGAATTGTTCGCGGAACCATCATCACTGTTCTCGGCAGCAGGAACAAGCAATGCGGTATTAAATTTCTTACCGTTTCGCTTAAGTTCCTTTTTATGCTTCTGGAGCATCTGCAAATCGCCCGGGGAAAACAGACGCCATCCTGTATGATTTCGTCGATCTGAAATCGGTAATCCGGGATTATTGAGCCAGCGCTTAAGCGTAGAAACAGATATGCGCAGCTGTTTCGCTATCTGGCCCGTCGTGTAAAAGGTCGTCATTCTGCCACCTCCTGCAAAATTGTAAGCAGTATCTTTGATCATTCTAATCGCACTTGCAGCAAATTATATTGATATCATTAATATTTATTTACTCACAACAACACCATATAGAGTACCCTTTTGTGCCCATGGGCCTCCATATGGTATTTTTGTTGCAACTTATTGATTATTCGTATTTTAAGTTATCCACTAACCTGCCTAAAAAACTGATCAACAACCTAGTCAAATCATACGGTAGAGCGGTAAATATGTCAATGATCACGGTCACAAAGGATTAATTTTTTCCTTGACAATAATTGCCGTAAATAAGGGTAATGCGAAAAGAAAATCCCCGTTATAAAGTGCTGACCACACCTTTCAGGACGGTTGTGGGGGAAAATCACTTTCGGTTTTTCCTTTTTTTAAGAGCCTGGATAAGGCTCAATACGTTGACTACGAGATGCTATAGATTTATTTTAGTACCTCAATAATTCTGCGGCCATAGCTCAATTGGATAGAGCACCTGACTACGGATCAGGAGGTTTGGGGTTCGACTCCCTATGGCCGTATATAAAATTGCCCTGAAATCGGTAAATCGGATTTTGGGGCACTTTTATTCATTGTTCAAAGGATTTCTATGGAAAACTGCCCCTGTGGTTCAAACAAAACATACGACGAATGCTGCAAACAGATCATACATGGCGAGCAGAACGGGGATACCGCCGAGCAGGTTATGCGGGCCCGTTATAGTGCATATGTACAAGGCAAAATCCAGTTTATTGTCGATTCGATTCATCCAAAAGAAAAGCAAAACTTTGATGAGCAGGCTATCCGGCGATGGTCTGAGAAGTCACAATGGCTGGGACTGGAAATCAAATCGACAGAGAAAGGCGGGCCAAAGGATACTCAAGGTATTGTCGAGTTTGTAGCCCGTTTCAGTGAAAATAATGAGCGGAAATATATTCATGAACGTGCAGAATTTGTAAAGGATAACGAAAAATGGCTTTACAAGGACGGCACGATTGTTCCTTCAGAACAGTATGTCAGAGAAAGCCCTAAAGTAGGACGGAACGATCCCTGTAGTTGTGGAAGCGGAAAAAAACATAAGAAATGCTGCGGCAAATAGCACGAAAACAGATTTCAGCCCTTTATCAAGACCCCTTTCCCGACCTTCCTGCAATACTCTTCAATCTTCTTTCCGAAGCTCCTCTTCAGAATTATAAACAGAAATCAAATGTGTCAGCCCCACAGTTTGTAAGGCCGAAAGAATTATTGCATTCGGTTTAATCAGAGCAAGCTCTCCTCCCCGCTCTGCAAGGAGTCGGTAGCAATGAGTTAAAATGAAAATCGATTCGGTATATAGACAGGAATTCTGAGTAAACCACAATGCAACGTTCTTCAGTGAAGGGTACTCTTCGATAATTTGTTGAATTTCAGATAAATCCGTTTCAGTGGTAAGGTCTTCGGGTATGCGGAGAACCTGATAATCGTATTTTGAGTATGATTGAATCTGCATGGGAATCACGTTTGTTCGTATAAGAGCAAAGGCAGAGTGGTGCAACCCCGCCTTTTATTACCCTTGACTTCAAGAATATCCGGACTTTATTTTATGCCGCCAACATCCAATTATGGCGGTCTTCTTTTTCACCGTATTGAATGCCCTGGATTTCTTTATACAGTCTGGTCAATGTCGGTCCTGCTTCATTTTCCTTACCATAGGTATAGATCGTTTCGTTGTAAGTAACGGAATGAATAGGTGTTATAACTGCGGCAGTACCACACGCCCCGACCTCTGTGAACATGCTGAGTTCCTCCATGGGTATTTTCCGTCGTTCAACGGCCATACCGAAATCCCGGGAAAGCTGCTGGAGACTGTCGTTTGTAATACTCGGCAGGATCGATTTGGAATCCGGAGTAACGTACTTGTTATCGGCAGTGATACCGAAAAAGTTCGACGTACCGAATTCATCGATAAATCGATGCTGGGCCGAATCGGAATACAAGGCAATCGGATATCCCTTTTTTTTAGTCAGAAGATCGCTGTAAAGTCCGGCAGCATAATTACCTGCGGCTTTTACATTGCCAACCCCTTTTGGCGCCGCCCGGTCATACTCTTCCTGAACATATGCTTTAACCGGGAAAAAGCCGTTTTTGTAATAGGGCCCTACCGGGGTGACCAGAACAATCAGTGCATATTCCTCGGCGGGACGGAGTCCAACCCGTGGGGATGTCCCGATGAGAAGCGGCCTGATATACAAACTGGCGCCGGTGCCGTAGGGAGGGACAAATTCGATATTCTGATTGATAGCTTTCTTGCACGCCTCAATAAATAACTCGACTGGTGGTGGCGCCATAACAAGGCGCTGTGCGGAACTGGCAAGCCGGTGGGCATTTGCATCCGGTCTGAACATCGCAATGGCACCATCCTTCTGTCTGAACGCTTTAAGCCCTTCGAAACATGCTTGACCATAATGAAGACAGGTTGCTCCTATATGAAGCTGCAGTGATGTTCCGGTGCATACCTCAATATCCGACCAGGAACCGTTTTTAAATTCAGATTTAACATGTGCGTTGGTAGGCAAGTACTGAAAGCCCAAACTTTGCCAGTCTATTGAAGGCGCCATTTTATACCTCATTTCTTTTTATCTTACTGCCGTATATTCAAAATCCCTTTGGAATCTTTCATAAGTTTGTATTCGAGACTGTCTATGAGAGCTAACCACGCGGCTTCGATTATATTCGTCGACACACCGATTGTTCCCCACCGGTTTTTTCCATCAGAGGATTCGATGAGCACCCTGACTCTGGCAGCAGTCCCTTCCTTTTCATCCAGTACGCGAACCTTGAAATCCTCAAGTTTGACATCCTTTAAACTCGGATAGAATTTCATCAAAGCCTTACGGAGTGCATTGTCCAGCGCATTAACCGGACCGTCTCCTTCAGCGGCAGTATGTTCGAAATCATCACCCTTTTGCAGTTTGATCGTCGCTTCGGAAAAAACGTCACCATTTTCCCGTTTCTCTTCAATGACCCTGAATCCTTTGAGCTTGAATGCATCTCTGAACTCTCCGAGCATCTCCTGAACTATCAACTCAAAGGAACCATCAGCGGCTTCAAACTGATATCCGGAAGCTTCCATATCAAGGATACGCTTCAGCAAGTTCTTTACCAGGGGATCCTTTTTATCAAGATCCGGTAATATATCCTTGAGCTTTTCCAAAACGGTTCCCGTGCCTGCCTGATCGGAAACGACGAAGTGACGGTAATTGCCGATCGATTCGGGCGATAGGTGTTCAAAGGAACGATTAACTTTCCGTACTCCATCGGCATGTGTTCCCGCTTTATGAGAAAACGCGGACTCGCCAACATAGGGTTGTCGCATGTTGTGCGACACATTGGCAATTTCGCTTACATACACCGATGTTTCGGTGAGGAGCCTCATCTGCCCTTCGGAAACAAGGTTATGGCCGTACTTCAGCTGGAGCCCGGGAAGGATGGTACAGAGATTGGCATTGCCGCACCGTTCACCCAACCCGTTGATCGTTCCCTGAATCTGGACAGCACCTTCCCGTACGGCAAGAAATGTATTAGCATCGGCACATCCCGAATCATTATGGGTATGGATCCCAAGGGACGCCGTCACCTGCTCCCTGACTTCCCGATAAATATCAAGAAATTCTCCGGGGAGCATTCCACCGTTGGTGTCGCAGAGCACCAGGCAATCCGCACCGGCTTCTTGAGCAGCAATCAGGCTTTTAAGGGCATACTGCGGATTGTGCCGGTAGCCGTCGAAGAAATGTTCAGCATCAAAGAAAACCTCATCCATATACCGCTTTAAATAGGAGACCGTTTCCGAAATCATGGCAAGGTTCTCCGACAGCGATGTCCTGATAATTTCTTTGACATGGAGGTCCCAGGATTTTCCGAAAATAGTCGCAGTTTTGACGCCGCTTTTTACCAACAATTTACAAAGTGGATCCTTTGCGCAGGTGACGCCTTTCCGGCGTGTACTGCCGAATACTGCAACCCGTGAAGAGAGCGGTGTCGATGCAACCTTTTGAAAAAACTCATAATCGGGCGATGACGACGATGTCGGCCAGCCGCCCTCGATATAATGGACACCCAGATCGCTGAGACGATGAGCTATCTTTATCTTGTCTGCAATAGACAATGAGATACCGACAGATTGATTCCCGTCTCTTAACGTGGTATCGTAAACTTTGACTGATGATTTTTTGTTGTTCTTCATTACTGATCGTTTCTTTTTTAAACCAGTGATGCTACAAAATCACCGACTTCAGTGGTACTCATCCCCATTTTGCCAGCCGAAAGATCTTTTATTTTCCCCGAAGCCATTGCTGCAGAAACGGCATTATCGATAGCTTTCCCGGCATCTTCCTCACCGATTGCATCGCACAGCATACCACCGGCGCAAATACAGGCAAGGGGATTAATAATGTTTTTCCCGGTATATTTAGGTGCGCTTCCGCCAATCGGCTCGAACATCGATACCCCCTCGGGATTAATATTTCCTCCGGCGGCAATTCCCATGCCTCCCTGAATCATTGCACCGAGATCGGTAATGATATCACCAAACAAATTGGCCGTCACAATTACATCGTAATACTCCGGGCTCTTCACCATCCACATCGTACATGCATCGACATGGTTATAATCCTGTTTGATATCGGGATAATCGGCCCTTCCAACTTCCTCATGCGTCCTCACCCATAAATCGCCAACATTGGTCAAGACATTGCACTTGTGAACCAGTGTCAACATTTTCTTTTTGTTCCGTTTGCGGGTAAGATCGTAGGCATAACGGACACACCGCTCGGCAACCGGGCGGGAATAGCACATCAGCTGAGTCGCAATCTCCTGATCGGTTCCTTTCATGACAACCCCGCCCATACCGGTATAAATACCGCCGGTATTTTCTCTGACTACCACAAAATCGATTTCATCGGGGCCCTTATCTTTCAGAGGCGTCGCCACATTGGGATAGAGTTTTACAGGACGCAAATTGATATATTGATCGAATGCAAACCTGAGTTTCAAGAGTATTCCCAATTCCAGAATACCCGGTTTAACATCGGGATGACCGATGGCGCCCAGAAAAATCGAATCGAATTTCCGAAGATCTTCAATCGCCGAATCGGGCAATGTCTCTCCGGTTTTCTTATAGCGTTCGCCGCCAAAATCAAAATCCTCATAAGCAACCTTAAAACCGAACTTATCCGCTGCAGCATTTAAAACCTTTACTCCTTCACGCAACACTTCCGGTCCGGTACCATCGCCGCCAATTAATGCGATAGAATATGATTTAGCCAAAGCTGCTCCTTTCTTATAGATACTATTAATATGCTTATCTTTTTATTACCGTCAAACTGTATGGTTTTGACCTGGAAAGTCATGCCACACACGCATAATTACCCTATTTAATTTCGTCTTCGCTCCCGAGAAGATCGTTAATATCGCTGTCGCTGATCTCAGGCTCCTCGGGTCCGTTCTCATCTGCTCCGGCTGACTCGGCATTTTCGGAAGTTTTGGCTTCAGAAACCTCACGCACCTCTTCTTCCGGCACACTGTCAAGGACCTCTTCCGATGCCTCTTCCGAACCACCGGTTTGGGAATCCTGAGGTTTTTCATCACTTTCGAATTCTCCCAATGAACTATCGACTGAAGCAGGTTCCGGTGTTTCTTTCTCATCTTCAGCCCCATCGACACGTCCATCCTCCTGCACTTCGACTGTACCACGTTCTTCTGCAACTTTTTCAGTGGAAGGAGCTGCCGTTTCGGGCTCTTCTGAAGCCGCGAGTAACGATTCGGCTTCTTGTGCCAATGCCGTGATATCCTCTGGTTCGGCTTTTTTGGACTCTGAGGGCAGGCTTTTTTTCAGCTTTGATTTCACCATTTTCTGGATATATTTAAAGCTCTGCGTTCCGCCTTTCTGCGCAAGCTCGAACAGGCAGATCTCCGTTGTCGTTGGGATTGCCCCTGCATGAACCATTTTCTGAAAACCGATTTGATGATCGAATTCATTGCGTGCGCCAACCGCATCGGCAACACAATGCACCGTATATTCATTCTGTAAAAGACCCAGTACTGTCTGATTAATGCATACATGAGTCTCGACCCCGCACACAACAATCGTATCAAGTTCCAGCGGATTCAGCTGTGCCCAGAAATGGGTATTGTCGGTACAGGCCATCTCAAGCTTTTCAACAACCTCAAGAAAGGTAAACTGCCCCCTGATCTTTTCGAGGGTATTTCCTAATCCTTTGGGATATTGCTCGGTGACCATCACCGGCATTTTAAACATCTGAAATGTCAGAATCAGCTTAACAATATTATGCACCATTTCATCAAAATCGGGAATGACAGGTGCAAACTTCTCCTGCACATCAACAACAAGCAATCCTGTCTTTTCTTTCGATAAGGTGTATGGATGTTTCATCCTGACTCCTTTTCACATGCCGGTTCGTATGTTGTTATCGGCCGATAGCTTTCTTGCCGAATTTTTTCATACGGGTGATTTTATTGACAATATCCATATACGCGAAGGCCGACGCCTCAACGATATCGGTGCTCGTTCCGGTGCCGGTAAAGATTCCCTCTTTTGCCTTTCCGATAATACGAACCCGTCCAAGCGCCTCTCGTCCCTGGGTAACTGCATCGAGATGGAACTCTTCAACATTGATTTTATATCCCACGACCCGATCGATTGCATTGGTGGCGGCATCAACGGCCCCATCGCCGCATCCTGCTTCCTGAAATACTTTATCCTGGGCGATAATCCTGACCGTTGCCGTAGGAATTACCCCTCTCCCGCTGGAAACATTCAGGTATTCAAGGCGATACTCGTCTTCCAGATCGCTGCTATCCCTTGATTCCATCAAAGCAATAAGATCATCGTCATAAACAGTGCCTTTTTTATCGGCAAGGGCAACAAACTGTTTATAAAACTGTTCCATATCGATTTCGGAATCATTGTATCCCAGCTTGAGAAGCCGCGCCTTAACCATATGGCTTCCCGAGCGACTGGTCAGATTCATACGGTTTTCCTGTAATCCGATCGATCGAGGCGTCATGATTTCATAGGTTTTTTTCGATTTCAGGACACCATCCTGGTGAATACCTGACGAATGGGAAAATGCATTGCTGCCGACAACCGCCTTGTTTGGCTGGACAGGCATATTGCATATTTCCCGCACCAGTTTACTTGTCCGCATGATTTCTCTGGTATCGATATCCGTGTGGACCTTAAAAAGATCTTTTCGTACTTTTAAAGCCATCACAACCTCTTCGAGCGCAGTGTTTCCCGCTCGTTCGCCGATACCGTTGATCGAACACTCGATCTGCCGGGCGCCGTGAGCAACCGCAGTCAATGAATTCGCCGTCGACATACCAAGATCATTATGACAATGGACCGAGAGTATCGCTTTGTCGACATTGGGCACCCGATTAACGAGCATCTCGATAATACCGGCAAATTCTTCAGGCGGTGTATACCCGACCGTATCGGGTATATTTATGGTTTCTGCACCGCATGCAATAGCCAGTTCAACGACTCGACAAAGGAAATCACGATCGGTCCGCCCGGCATCCATAGGAGAAAACTCGACATCATCACACAACCGGCGAGCCAGTTTAACGCTGCGTTTGACCATGTCGATTATTTCTTCTTCGGATTTTCGGAGTTGCCCTTTGGCATGGATTGCCGATGTACCGACAAAAGTATGAATACGGCGGCGCTGCGCCGGCTTTATTGCCCTGGCGCACGCCTCGATGTCTTTCTGCACGGCTCTGGCGAGACCGCAAATAACAGGCCCCTTCACCGTTTTCGCAATCGTATGGACCGATTCATAATCTCCCGGCGAAGATATGGGGAAACCTGCCTCGATTATATCCACCTTCAATCGCGCCAGTTGACGGGCTATTCTGATTTTCTGTTCGACCGACAGGCTTGACGGAAGCGCCTGCTCGCCGTCACGCAAGGTCGTATCGAATATATATACTTTGTTTTTCATGCTTTCAACCCGCTTATTGCTGTTAATTGCTTTTTCTACCGGCAACACCCTTGGTTGCTTTGGTAACCGTCTTGGCTTTCTCTTTCGGACGAAGCGCACGGACTGCGGCACCGGCCTGCCACATCTCGGAATTACCGATCTTTGCAAGCTCCTTTCCCAGAAGCTCCTGATAGTTCTTCTTTCCGCATGCGGTAATGACCCGGCGAGTTTCCTTACCCGACGTAACTGATTTATAAAGGTCTTTGAACACCGGCAAAACCGCTTTTTTGAATTTCGGTTTCCAGTCCAACGCACCGCGTTGGGCAGTGGCGGAACAGTTCGAATACATCCAGTCCATTCCGTTTTCATCAACAAGTCGAATCAGGCTCTGTGTCAATTCTTCAACCGTCTCATTGAATGCCTCCGATGGACTATGGCCGTTTTTCCGGAGAACATCATACTGGGCTTCCATAACACCGGCCAGGGCTCCCATGAGCACTCCACGCTCACCGGTCAGGTCGCTGTACACCTCACTCTCGAAGGTGGTTGGAAATAGATATCCTGACCCGATACCGATACCGACCGCAAGACACCGTTCTTCGGCGCGACCCGTTGCATCCTGGAAGACCGCATAGCTCGAATTAATTCCGGCACCGCTAAGAAAGTTTCTTCTCACCGATGTGCCGCTTCCCTTGGGAGCAACCATGATAACATCCACATCTTCGGGCGGAATTACTTTAGTCTGATCCCGGTATACAATCGAGAAACCGTGCGAAAAATAAAGCGCATCTCCCGGTTTCAGTTTCTTTTTAATCTGAGGCCATATCTTTCGTTGAGCAGCATCGGAAACAAGAAATTGAATAATTGTTCCCCGTTCGACGGCTTCTTCGATATCAAAAAGTGTTTTCCCCGGCACCCATCCGTCTTTACGTGCGCGGTCCCAATCGTTTTTAAATGATTTGGCCTGGCCGATTATCACGTTAATGCCGTTGTCTTTTAAATTCAGCGCCTGCGCCGGTCCCTGCACGCCATAGCCGATAATCGCTATGGTCTCCTTTTTCAAGACTTTTCTTGCCTTTGCAAGGGAAAACTCTTTGCGCATGACAACATCCTCTTTTACACCCCCGAAACTGATTCGTGCCATTAGATCCGCTCCTTCGAAAAATTGGTTAAAAATTCACATGCAATTATTTTTCACTTATTATTTGATGCGCGCCATGGCTATTTTCCCGGTACGCGCCAGTTCTTTTATGCCGTAAGGCTTTATCAGATCGATAAAATCATCGATCATCCTGCTCTCATTAGTTAGCTCAATGGTCAGCGACCGGGCGGACACGCCGGCTATTTTTGCTCCAAAAATATCGGCAAGCTCGATGACTTCATGCCGGGTCGATTTACTCGTATCCACCCGAACAAGCAACAGTTCCCGATCGATTGTCCTGTCGCCGGCAAAATCGACAACCTTGACAATATCGATAAGGCGATTCAACTGTTTGATTACCTGCTCAAGTATACTTTCATCACCACTTACAACGATCGTCATCCTGGAAACAGACCGGTCTTCCGTCTCGGCAACATTCAGGCTTGTAATATTATATCCCCTGCTTGAGAAAAGACCGGCAATACGTGAAAGCGCACCGTGACGGTTCTCGACAAGGACTGATATCGTATGCGTACTCATAGCTTTCATCCTTCCAGAATATGGTCGATTGGCTTCCCAGCGGGAACCATGGGAAAAACATTTTCTTCTTCCGAAACAACAAATTCCATCAATGCCGGCCCCTTGATTTTCATTCCCTTGCGTAAAACAGGAATCATCTCCTCGGGTTTTTCAGCCCGGAATGCCGGGACATCATAGCTCTCGGCCAGGGCAATAAAATCGGGAATATACGCCAGCTTGCATTTCTGCGGCCCAACACATTTTTTACACCGGCCGCTGCCTTTGCGCAGACAGGTTGAACTGTACCTCTTGTCAAAAAAGAGTTCCTGCCATTGACGGACCATACCCAGATAGCCATTATTAAGAATCACGATCTTTACCGGAATATCATTCAATGATATGGTCGCCAGCTCCTGGATATTCATTTGAATCGATCCATCACCTGCAATATCGATTACCGGTACGCCCGGGTTGGCCATTGCCGCTCCCATTGCAGCAGGCATCCCGAATCCCATTGTTCCCAGTCCCCCAGAAGTAACCAGGGTTCGCGGTTTGTTGAACTTGTAAAACTGGGCGGCCCACATCTGATTCTGACCTACCTCGGTAGTTATTATGGCGTTCCCCTTTGTTTCCTTATAGACGGCTTCAATAACGGCCTGTGGTTTAATTTCGGCCTTTGAACTTGTATAAGAAAACATACGTTTGCCTTTCCACTTCTCTATCTGCTTGTTCCATTCATCGGGTTTTCGAGCCGCAACGAGTTTATTTAATGCAGCTAAAATATTTTTAGCATCACCAACGACGGGAATATCAACCTTGATAATCTTCGATATTGCCGCAGGATCGATATCCATATGAATAATCCGGGCATTTGGAGCGAATTTATCAACCATTCCCGTAACACGATCGTCAAAACGAGCTCCAACAGAAATTATCAGGTCGGTTTGCTGCAAGGCATAGTTCGCCGCCTTTGAACCGTGCATTCCCGGCATACCGATGAAGAGCGGATGATCGCCCGGGAAACCGCCAAGCCCCATCAGCGTGGTGGTTACCGGAATGGAGGTTTTTTCCGCAAGCTCCAGAAGCTCCTTATGTGCATCGGAGAGTATAACGCCGCCACCGGCATAGATCAAGGGCTCCTTTGCACTTTTGATCGCCTCGGCCGCCTTGCGTATCTGACGAACATGGCCGACAACATTGGGCTTATAACTTCTAATCGCAACGTCTTTGGGATACTCGTAATTACTGAGAACCCCCAGAGAAACATCCTTGGGTATATCAATTAAAACCGGTCCGGGTCTTCCCGTACGGGCGATATGAAATGCCTGCTTGAGCATTGAAGGAAGCTCCTGGACATCTTTTACAAGAAAATTATGTTTGGTAATCGGCCGGGTAATGCCAACGATATCAGCCTCCTGGAAAGCATCGGTTCCCAGAATCGGTGTGGCAACCTGACCGGTAATGGCAACAATCGGTATCGAATCCAGATAGGCAGTCGCTATACCGGTGACCAGATTGGTAGCACCGGGCCCTGAGGTCGCAAGACAAACACCGACTTTGCCGGTAACCCGCGCGTACCCATCGGCCGCATGAGCCGCAGCCTGTTCATGACGAGTAAGGACCACTTCAAGCCCTTTGGTATCGTAGAGCACATCGAAAATAGGAATAACAACACCGCCGGGATATCCGAAAATGACGTCAACCTTCTCCTGAAGCAAAGCATCAACAACAATTTCAGCACCTTTTTTCTTCAAAATAACCTCCACGTTTCTTTCTTCCAGCATTCCGTTGCATAATTATATAATAGTTTTGCTGAAACGAAAGGTGATAAAATACCAGATTCTTTCCTGTTGAATCAAGAAAGAAGGGAAATAATAAAAAAAGCCCGCTCCTTTTTGAGGAGCGGGCTTTGAAATTTCTTATGTTCGTCAATAATTACAGCACCGCTCCTCCTTTGGAATTCACAATAACCACCACAAGGCCCACTAGACTTATGTTGAGAATGGTATTGAGGAGCTGCGTGTTGTTTGTAAACATTATGTACCTTTCCTTGGCTTATAAGATACGATATTGCTCAATACTTTGCAACTTTTTTTTTATTTTTTAAAAATCCTCAATCGTTGTAATATTCGCTTCCCGAATCAGCTACCTATTTAAGAACCGTTTTGATTCAGTTCCGCCTTCTCCCTGCGTCCATCGACCTTCATGGCAAGGATCGTGAGATCATCGTGATACGGACTGTCCTGAGTAAAATTGCTGACGTCTTCCATGATTTTTTCGATCAGCTTATCAGGTCCCAGATCTCCATCTTCTGCAAGAAGACTATGAAGACGTTGCGATCCATAGCTGTTCTTCACCGGATCGGTAGCTTCAGTAAGCCCATCGGTATAAATCAGAAATCTGCTGCCCTCATTCAGAGGCATGGTGATCTCATCGATCATCGATGCAAACGTTTCCGGATCGGAGAGCAAGCCAAGAGCCAGGCCATTACTTTTAATTACATCAGGCTCCTCACCCTTGCCGCGCAATTTCAGGAGCATCGGATGTCCTGCCCGGGCATAACTCATACTGGAACCGTCTTTACTGATTATAAAGCAAAGAGCGGTAACAAAAGATTTATCGTCCAGATTAGCCATCATTGCTTCATTCACCAGGCACAAAAGTGTTTTGGCGGAACTGACATTTTTTGCCACAGCCCGGAAAGCACTCCGGAGCATTGTCATAAAAAGTGCGGCCGGAATACCCTTTCCGCAGACATCGGCAATAACAACTACCCAGTCGCCGTTTTCGTTTGGAAAATAATCGAGGTAATCGCCGCCTACTTCATAGGCAGGGTAATAAACACCTTTGATATCGACGTGAGGTATTGAAGGCTTCTCGTGGGGGGTAAACCGCTGTTGTATCGACCGGGCGGCATCGAGTTCACCCTGAAGCCGGGCACGCTCTCCCAACTCCTTGTAATGAATTGCGTTGCTCAGGCAGACGGCTGCCTGGGCAGCAAGAGTAGTCAAAACAGGCTTTTCACGTTCGAAAATACTCAGGAATTTTTTTTCCGTAAAGATCTGAATAATTCCCAGCGCTCTGTTGTCGGTCAGAAGCGGAATGGCCAGATAACATGGAAATCGTTTTAATTCCTCGGGCCAGGCAAGCTGAGAAATATGCTCTTCCTGAGACCATTCTTCAACACAAAAGGGACTGTGCAATTCGGTTTTTTGAAAGGGAATAAGTGCTTTTTCTGAAGCTTTTCGCTGCCCCGGACTTTTAAAAACATTCGCCCCGTTGAGATACTTAAATACTTTGTTTTGCCGTATACACAGGCTTGCTTCAGCGTCCGGAAAACGGGACATAAATGCATTTATCACTGCCAGGCCAAGCTCACTAAGCTGGATGAACTGGGCAAGCTCATAGGATGAGGTATTGAGAAACCTGAGCTGTGCAAGACGTAATTCAAGACGTTCATTGGCATCTTTAAGATCGGCAGTCCGCTCTTCAACCGCCTTCTGAAGCGCTTCTTCAAATTGCTTTCGTTCGGTAATATCCCTGCTTATGCCAACCAGTCCCACAATCTGTTTTTTTGTATCATAGAGTGGCACTTTTGTGGTGGACAGCCAGGTAAGCGTTTGTTCTCCAAGCCGGGCAGGCTCCTCTCTATCAATAATCGACCTTCCGGTCTGAATCACCACCTGTTCATCGGAAAAATACCGGGTTGCAAGTTCTTTAGGAAAAATATCAAAATCGGTTTTACCCAGAACTTCATCCTGACCCGAAGCTCCGAGCACCTTGAGATGAGCTTTATTGTTGACAATAAAACGGCTTTCTTTATCTTTAATAAAGATAAAGTCGGGCATATTGTCGATCAGTGTTCGCAGAAGGGTCCGTTCTTTTTCCAGAGCCTGTTCGATTCTCCGATGTTCAGTAATATCGCGGCTGATCCCCACCAGTCCAATAATATTGCCGTCATTGTCCTTGACCGCCACTTTATTAGTCGATAACCATCCTTCCGAACCTTCATGAGTGCGTTTGGGTTCCTGCCGGTTCACAATGGGCCGTCCGGTCTGCAAGACAACCTGCTCATCGGCAAAATACCGAGCTGCAAGTTCCCCGGGGAAAAACTCAAAATCGGTCTTTCCGACACATTCGGACTGCTTGCTTACCCCGAGCAATTCCATATGCGCCTTATTGTTAATTATAAACTGGCTCTCTCTGTCTTTGAAAAAAATCGTATCAGGAAGATTATCGATGAGAGTGTAAAGAAGGTTCCGTTCCTTTTCAATAGCATCTTCGGCTTTTTTGAGTTCCGTAATATCTCTTGAGATACCAAATGTACCGATAACATTGTTGTTTTCATCCCGAAGTGGCAACTTGGTTGTGGATACCCATTCCGGGTTTTCCTCATCACCCAGATTCTCGATCAAACCGACAAAAAGCTTGCCTCTTTTTACAATGTCTTCATCGTCATCATGAATCCGGCGTGCGTTTTCCTCGGGAAAATAATCAAAAACGGTTGCGCCTATAGCCTGCTCCGGCGTGAGTCCTTCCCGTTTCGAAGCCCATGCATTGTTGACCCGAATAAACCGTCCATCCCGGTCCTTAAAAAAGACCGCATCAGGAATGTTATTCATTACCGCATGAAATAAACGACTTTCTTTAACGAAAGTTTCGTTTTCCGCCTGAAGCTTTTCGACTTTCTTTTCGAGTTCAGCTATTCTCCCGCGCAACTGATCACTATCATCATGCACCTGATCAGGGCTTTGTGCCATATATGCTTCTCTCTTTTTTAATATTTGACAAAGTAGAGCACCTTGCTCAAGCGCTTAAGCAACCTACTCCACCTTAATCCATCATAGTGGTAAATATACCCCTCTTCTCTATATTATGCAATAGGTAACAGGGGAAAAAACAAATATCTTTAACTCCCGGTCTTAGTGTGCAATATTTCAGTTATGCAATTGGAAAACCGAAATAAGAACGCGCATTCCGATAACAAACATCCTTGACTAAATTTCCAATCAGATACATATCCCGGGGCAGTAATCCGTTTTCAATATCGGTACCCAGAATATTACATACGATTCGCCTGAAATATTCATGTCGAGGAAATGAAAGAAAACTCCGTGAATCGGTCAGCATGCCTACAAACCGACTCAATAAGCTCAGATTTGAAAGGGTATCAATGTGAGCCTCAATTCCCGACTTCTGATCGAGAAACCACCAACCGCTCCCAAATTGCATCTTTCCCGGAACTGAGCCGTCCTGAAAGTTTCCGATCATCGTTGCAATCAATTCATTATCTCGAGGATTGAGATTATACAAAATCGTTTTTGGAAGTTTGTTTTCTTTATCCAGCCGGTCGAGAAAGCGTGAAAGGGGACGGGCAATTTCAAAGTCACCAATCGAATCGAAACCGGTATCCGGCCCAAGTGCTTTGAAGAGCCGTGTATTGTTATTCCGAAGTGCACCGAGATGTAATTGCTGTGTCCAGCCTTTCTCAAAATCCATAATCCCGAACTCATACAACATGGCAGACTTGAACTTTGCTATTTCATCTGATTCCAATGTCTTACCGCCTCGAATTTTGGAGAAAATCTTTTCTACCTCAGAATCGGTGTAATCTTCTGCATAAGCAGTCTCCAAGCCATGATCGGACAATCTGCATCCCAGCGAATGGAAAAAATCGTGCCGTTTTCTTATTAAATCTACCAAATCGGAATAGGTGGATATTTCCATATCAGCGCTTTGTGCCAGTCGATCAACCCATGCATTAAAATTTTGCGGATTCTCGACAGCCATGGCTTTGTCGGGACGAAATGTAGGAAACACTTTGATATTAAAGGACTTATCTTCTTTTATTTTTTTGTGATGTTCCAGCGAATCGCTAGGATCGTCAGTCGTGCAGAGCACTTCAACATTCATTTGTTTCAATATTCCACGCGCGGAAAATTCATCGGAAGCAAGCTTTTCGTTACATTCTTCCCAGATATCCTTTGCCGTCTCGGCATTCAGGAGCCTGTCTGCAATACCGAAAGGGTGTTTCAGCTCGAGATGGGTCCAATGATAAAGGGGATTTTTTATGGTTGCGGGCACTGTTTTTGCCCAGGCTTCAAACTTCTCCCAATCAGAAGCATCACCGGTACAAAATCGTTCATCGATACCATTCGTTCTCATCTGACGCCATTTATAATGGTCGCCATAGAGCCAAATTTCTGTAAGATTTGAAAACTTTTTATCTTCTGCTATCTGATCCGGCGGCAGGTGACTGTGATAATCGATAATTGGCAGGTCCGATGCATGAGTATGGTACAGCTCAATTGCTGTTTTGTTCTGCAACAAAAAATTGCTGTCTCTAAAACTGTCGCTCATTATAAAATCCGCCTTTTCTTCTCAAAAAGATTAAACCATTTATCCCTGTTTTTCGACTGTTGAATATGGTACTATGATTATGGGAACGGGATTCTTTTGCACCAATGATAAAATAGGTCATTCGGCTAAGGGAAGCAATGCGGACCCGGTAGCGAAAAAATCTTTTTGTGAAAAATCATCTCTATAAGTTAATTTACCTGATAGAGCCATATTATTAGAAAGATTGTTATTATCCTGTTATACGGCGTTTCACCGGAATGCAGTGAACAAACGTTTAAGTGAAATGAGAGGTCATCAATGAAAAAAGGACATTTTTCTGGTCTGATTTTAATCTGCATCCTGTGGGCGGTTTCTGCTAATACCGGAAGAAAGATAATCGTGCCAAAGGATGCCCCCACAATCCAAAGAGCAATTGATAAAGCCGAAGACGGCGATACCGTTTATGTCCTCAACGGAATCTATAAAGAAAACATAGTGTTGAAAGAATACGTAACACTCGTGGGTCAGGACAGGGAAAAAACCATCATCAGAGCAAAATGGTCCCGTCCGGTGGTAAAAGGGGTCAACTACTCTTCAATCCGCCATTTTACAATAGAAAAAGGTCGTACCGGCATTCTGTGCGAAAACACCAACACGGTTGTCGAGCATAATATTATCAGAAACAATCACACCGGAATCCATTGCCTGATATCGCTTCCCGAAATCCGCAACAATATTATTTCCCGCAATAAATGGACCGGCATTTATTGTGAACTCGTGGCCCATGGAACCAATATCGCCATCGAGCATAACATCATTGCCGAAAATGGATACTCAGGTCTTGTCCTTGCCCGGAAAAGCGCGGTATTGGTACAAAACAACATTCTGTTCGGCAACAAGCTTTATGGAATATATGTGGATATGGACTCAAAGCGGTCGAGAATTATTTATAATAATTTTTTTGGCAACCGTCAGCAGCACAGTCACTATGCAGTTATTGACAAATCAAATAAATATCGCGACCCTCAATTCCTTGCATCGAATATGGATACCTATAATTATCTCCAGAGTGTCACTACCCCTATGAAAGGTGTCGGCAAAGACGGCGCCGATATCGGCCTCATGAGCGATGCCGACCGGAAAGAGATATATATCGATTCGGACGGGGACAAAATTGCCGATAATGAAGATAAATGTCCTGATCTGAGAGAAGATATCGATGAATTTGAAGATTGGGATGGTTGTCCCGATTACGATAATGATCTTGACGGCATTTATGACGCCGATGATGAGTGCAGTCATAAACCCGAGGATAATGATGGGTTTCAAGACCGGGATGGCTGTCCTGACCCGGACAATGACAATGATGGCGTATGCGACTCATGGGTATCGGAACAGAACAGGGGATCCAGGTTCTCTCAAATATGCACAGGCTCGGATAAATGCCCGGGGAAACCTGAAACAAAAAATGGCTACATGGATAATGATGGCTGTCCTGATGAAGCTCCTCCGGAGAAGGTCCTGGAAAAAGAGGAAGAGGCCGAGTAAATTTCTAAAACATCAGTGGCCGCTTCTTCTTTTCGGTACTGCGCCGGCGAGGAGTGCCGAACATGTCCTGTCCGGGACGTCGCTGGCCGGGCTTCCTTAGAACATGGATATCACATTGTTCCGGAAGATTCCCTGCGATAAAATATTCGGTGGAAATATCCGAGCAATACCGACCGGCACGTTTGTGCGACTTATTACATATTTTTGCGGTTACTACTCCTGGCGGTCGTGAAAATCCTTTTGCCGGTAATGATTCATGAAGCCCCATCATGGTGGGAACCCAGATCGGTATTGCGCCTTTGGCGCCGGTGACATATCCCATTGTCCGCCGTTCATCAACACCAACCCATACGCCACAGGCGATCTGAGGAGTAAATCCCACAAACCAGGCATCGGAGTAATCGTTGGTGGTCCCGGTCTTTCCCCCGGCTGTACGATTAAATCCACGACGAGGTATTGAAGCACCTGTTCCCCGCTGCACAACTTCACGTAAAAGATCGCTCATCACAAAGGCGAGCTGGGGAGAAATTATCTGATGGGCTTCGGCAACATGTTCCTGGAGGACTTTGCCGTTTTTGTCGACTATTTTTTCGATACAAAAGGGTTTTACCCATTTCCCCAGATGAGGGTAGACCGCATAGGCTGCGGTTATTTCAATGGGAGTCACTTCACAGGACCCAATAGCAAGTGAGGGAACCGGCTGCATATTATGTTTAAGTCCCATGCGCCGTGCGCACTCGATCACTGTTTGGGGGCCTATATCGTTAAAAACCTGAATGGCCACTAAATTAACCGACTTGCGGAGCGCCTCTCTGACCGTTATCGGCCCCAGAAATTCCTTATCATAATTCTCGGGCCGCCAGTCTCCTTCGGAAGTTTCGAGCGTGATAGGTTGGTCGAGTACAACAGAGGCTGCAGTATAGCCGTTACTCAAAGCTGCAGTATAAACAAAGGGCTTGAATGCGGACCCCGGCTGTCGAAGCGACTGAGTAACCCGGTTAAACTTGGTTTCATTAAAGCTCCGTCCGCCTTTCAACGCCAAAATCGCCCCGGTTTCAACATCAAGTGCAATAACCGCTGTCTGGGCGAGCCGAAGTTTTGCCGAATCCGGCAAGTCTTTGAATTCTTCTTTATGTGCTGCGTAGAGCGAATCGAAATTATCCAGAAAATCACGGTAGGAAATTCCCAGTTTCTTGTATGCCCTCGAACTGTCAAGAAACATCCGATTGAGCCGCTTCTGCAGTGTTGCCAGATGACGTTTTGCTGATACTTCCAGGGAGTCCTGCCCCATAGGATCGAGGGTAGTATGAATAGTTAGCCCACCGTTGTACAGAAGATCTTCGCCATATTCACGAATCACTCTTTTCCTGACCATTTCAACAAAATAGGGAGCTACTTTCGATGAGCGCTTCTGGGGATCACTGGGAATGGTATCCTCGATTGTTGCCACAGCAGCATCTTTTTCGATAAAACCCATTTTTCTCATTGCCCGTAAAACGGAATTTCTCCGTATCGTAATTCGCTTCAGATTTTTTTCCTTGTCGGGACGGTAGTACTCGGGAAGCTGAATTGTTCCCGCCAACACCGCGCATTCATTAAGCGTCAAATCCGACACTGTCTTACTGAAATACTGTTGCGCAGCAGCTTCGACTCCATACACGCCGGCGCCAAGATAGACCTGATTAAGATAAAGTTCCAGGATTTCGGGCTTGGTATAATAATTTTCGATTTGAACGGCGGTAATTGCCTCACGGACCTTCCGAATAAGCGAACGCCGGGAGGTAAGATAAAGGTTACGGGCCAGCTGCTGGGTTATCGTGGATGCTCCCTGGGCAAATTTCCGGCGAAGGACATCAACCATAACAGCACTGACTATTCGTTTGATATCGATGCCCCAATGTGAATAGAACCGACGGTCTTCGATAGCCACAACCGCATCCTGAAGATTCTGCGGTATCTTCTCAAGCGGCATCCAGAATCGCCGCTCGATACTGAATTCGTGAATAACCGAACTGTCCCGGGCAAGGACTTTGGAAACCAGCGAAGGTTCGATATTTTCCATCTGCTCAAGCGTTGGTAGGGTCTGGTACATCCGGTAAAGGAACCACATACCGCCAGTGCCAAGAGACACGACACTCACCAGAAAAGCTATTACAATGATAAAAAAGAGCTTTCCCCTCACTTTATTATCCGACTCGGGAGGTGGTGAGGCTGGCTCCCTGGGACCGAAAAACTTTCGAGGATTCTGAAATTTTTGCATGATATGCCGGAACAGCTTTCAATTAAATAGTTTTCTGAAACGATTAAACCATTGTGTATTTTTAAAATTAATATTGTTGGATTTTAACGCCCCTCTAAGCGTTAATACACTGGGCACAAAAAGGCTTTGCGCGGATGGTCGATATACTCGTAGTGCTTTTGCTTACAAGTGCTTATAATAAAATATAACTCTTTATGATCCTTTGCATCTAAATTTCGGTTATTTATCGGGTAACGAAAGAAAAAAATTGGAATAATGAGCGGTAATGGTAACATGTACTTCCGGCTCATATTCAAAATCACCCTTTATCCCCTTTTCGGTTTTCTGAATTAATTTATTGGCAAATCCGAGTCGTATGTCGGCAAAATCACGAAAATAACCCCGGGCATCGAGAGAAAGGGTAAGAATACGGTCCAGATTGTCGCGTGTGGAAAGGGGCGGTTCGGGACGGTAATTCAGCACATTGCTCGTGGAGTCGTATCCCTCATACTCCGACCACCGGGATTTGGGCGTGTTGAGCCCCCGGCGTTCATATCGAATGCCCAGGGTTGCCGCCCAGTAGTTTTCGGGAACCAGCGTGAATGACAGGCCGAGCAGATCGCCGTCGATCGTCGGTCGCCCGAGGCTCTTTCCCATATAGATATACCGCTCTCCCTGATTGGCATTGGCATCGGCCACCGTATACAGCCACCGGGAGCCGTAGGAGTACTCGAGGGACAACGCCTGGGCCGCCCGGACCGGCAAAGGATTGTGCCAGTGCCCGGCGACATCGATCCCCCAGTGGGTCGGCTCCTGATCGCCGGCGCCCTCGTTATCCACCTGAATGTCGTCGAAAGCCACCTGCCCGAGAAGGGACACCTTTTTGGTAAAGGGATGGACTTTCCACTGAAGTCCCACGATCAGATTACCGCTCCCTTCCATATTGGTATTGGTAACGGTGTAAATAGAAAAGGGATTGAGATATTGCAAATCGGGAAACTGGTTCCTCCGTGAAAAGATGATCGTTTCGGTGATTCCCAACGTCGCCCACTCGCCGATCATGAAATTGAGTGAATGGGCGCTGAAATATCGATTGTATTCCGGTGTTGCCGCGGGATTGTAGTTATCAAAATCGACCGAATAAAAATGGTTCCACGGGTAGACAAAGGAAGCGAACATGTGTCTGAACTCAAAAATGCTCGAGAAAATCTGCCACTCGAAGGCGTCAAAGGAATGGGCATTGTTGGAAAGGAGCAGACTCCGATCCACAAAGGGCCCCCAGTTTCTTTTGAGCCTTCCAAACCTGAACATTCCATATTTGCCGGTGTACTGCAAATAGGCCTCCTCGATCCGCCCTGCGGCAATCCGGTCATCTTTCCAATAATAGGTCGGATCATTACTGTACCGGGAATCGACATCAAGTGTTTGCCGTGCAGTAAACCTCTTGTATTTGATATCGTTGAGAATATCAAAGGTCCAGAAATAATTGTTCCCGTCGACATACTCCACATTGTTTGCCGAAAGCGACGCGGACGGCTCCAGGGTCCAGTGGTCTTTTTTGTAAGCCTGCGTATCGGGCCACAAACCGGGAGCAAAAGAAGGCGATACCCAGGTCAGGTCGTCCCAGAACATACCGCTGGGCGATTGCTGAAGCTCTCCCAGTTCCTGAGCAATTTTATACCAGGGAAGACGCCAGTTTTCGAGCTGCACACTTTCTCCGCTGAATGGTAGTATGACTAAAAAAAGACAAATAATTATTACCGCATTTTTCATGGTCTTCTCCAACTTTGCTTGTTCTCAATAAGAATATCATTCGTGCCGATAAATGTCACAATATATATTGATTATATCTAAAATAGTTTTTATGCCCATAAGGTGCTTTTATTCCTTAACATACGGCGGTATCGTGTTGTGAACGACCACCTATCGGTTAAACTCTCTCCCTGGTGTTATCTTTTTTATTTCTGTATTGTTTCAGGATATGTGTGCTCCCTTTTTGGTGAACCGGACACCACCGCTGATGCTCTTACAGAAGACGCCCGACCCTTTATTATTGCCTTAAAACCGGCGGTAACCTATCGATACCCCGTGGGTGAACTTGCCCATGAGTGGGCTCCTTATATCACCGGCGGACTCCTGGTGGACCTGCCGACCTATACAAACAATTTCATTTTCAGAATCGCCCTGGAAGCCGGAAAAATCAAATCGAAAAATATCGAATCCTTCGACTATACAATTTTTCACCCCTCGCTTTCGCTCTGCTACACCATAAAAATCGCCAATAATGTCTTGCTCCGACCACGCATCGGGGTTACCTCCACCACCATTCATATTTCCGATGAATCGATTGTGCGCAACCTCGATCTTATGGCAACGTGGGAAAGCGAATTCGGTGCTCTGGTTGGCATTGAACCCTCGTTCCGTTTCAACAAATTGGAGTTCTCCCTGCCGGCGGGCTATACCCGGATCTTTTCTTCTCCTCATCCTTTTAGCTACACGAGTATTTCATTTACCGTGGGAGTACACATCTGATCTATGAATACTGCATTGCGAACTATCTTCGCCTTCATTTATCCGGCAATTGTTTTCATCACGGTTCCGTCCGCCGATAATACTCCTGTATATGTTATACCGCTGGACGGTGTTAATGAAGTGCATTATAACCATGAATTCCCGCTCAACACCCCCGACGCCTATTCGGTCCTTTATGCCGATGTTTTTGACCGACGCTCCATCAGGTCCCTCTTTGATTCATCATCGAGCGAAAGCACTCTTTTCTCCCGCTACGACACCTCGGCGCATGTCTCACTCTGGATGCGGGTCGGCGCTGAAGTCGGCGATAACCTTCTCAATCTCACCGGACCTCAACGGGACCATTTCGATAACATCGGAATTAGCTGGAATATTCCAAAGGCGCCGGTTTCACTGCTTGCCCGATATCGCTATTTCGACCAGTATTCCGACCGGTTCAACTCCCTGTGGGGGGCCTATCCGGATTCCGACGGGCAGCCGATGAAATATTACGATGAAGGTCTTGTCAAAGATATTACCGGCGCCTATCGGTATGCCGGCCAAGCCCTGTATGCCGAGGGGAGCCTGAAAAAGTACGGCTACTGGGGCGCTACCCCCTACTATTTCACTCCCCTCCATCGATCGGGATACGCAACCGAACATTTCCTTTCCTTTGATTTTGATTTCGCCCGTACCGACATTGCAATCGCCGCCGATTTTCAAAACTGGTATTACGACCACCAGACTCCCGAAGAAATTATTTATCCCCGCATATCTGCTGCATGGAAACAGCCCTTTGCCGATGAGTATGTGGGTTCATTAACTTTCAATTCGACACCCCGCCTTACTCCGGCAACGAATCTCAAAGCAGCTTTTGCCGATACCGCGGCGGACCCCTTTTTCTGGAATGCCAAAGCAGGGATATATGAAAATGGACAGCCTGAGGCTGAGGTGAAAAGCGGCGCGCAACTATCACCTCGATTCACAGTCGAAACAGCTTTTCTGTGGGATTATTTCCCCAGAGACGAAAACTATGAGTTTACCGCATTCTCCGATACAATCTGTTATCACTATACAGGCTTTCACGGCCTCGCTTTCCACGGTTCGCTTTTCTATGCCGATACCCTGCTCTTCCCCTTTGAATGCAAAGCCTGGTATGACTACAATCAGAACCAGCTATGGGAGATACTCGACACTTCAGGCAGTCCGGTGATCATCCGTCAGGAGCCTTCCGAAGACAAAATTTCATCGGTCGGCGGCGCCATTTCTTATGATATTTCATTTCCCATGATCTCGCTGGACCTGTGGGCCAATGGTCATTATTTTGTTTCGGGTGATAAAGAACGGCTTAATGTCCCCTGGAATCTCGGTATGGACCTCACCCTTGGTAAACAAGACAACCAATCAATTGTTGCAGCCCTGTCACTTCAGGCGGTCGGTCCGGTGACCCTCGGGTACAAACATCTTCCCGACCATTCCCTTGAGACATTTAACGCCCCCGCCCATACAGACCTTTATTTCATGTTTAAAATCCCCTTTATATCTCCAATCTGGACCGACCATATACAAAGCACCGTTATGGTTGAAGCCGGTCCCGTCCATCTCGATGTACCCAAAAGAATACAAAAACATCCCCTGGGTAACCGGATAGGCCCGGTCGTATCGGTCAGATTGAATGCCTCATTTCTCTAAGCAATCCCCTGTGAATGTATATTTTTTTGATATAACCATTTCATAAATGTACAATACGTAAGTATTGACTTTATTTATCACGAGTATCGGAAAGACTAACAATGGAAAAAAATGCCGTTATTTATGTTGCCGGTCACCGTGGACTGGTTGGATCGGCTATCGTACGCCGGCTGAGAACTCGGGGATATACCGGCCTTGTTCTTAAGACTCACAAGGAGCTTGAACTTACCAACCAGGCTGCAGTAGACCACATGTTCCATACCGAGCGGCCCGACTATGTTTTCCTGGCCGCTGCAAAGGTGGGTGGTATCGTTGCAAACAATACCTTTCCTGCCGAATTTGCCTACAGCAACCTTCAGATACAGAACAATATCGTCAATTGTTCCTGGAAATACAACGCAAAGAAGCTCTGTTTTCTGGGGTCATCGTGTATTTACCCTAAATTTGCACCGCAACCCATGCCCGAAAGCGCGCTTCTCACCGGCGTACTGGAACCGACCAATGCTCCTTATGCCCTTGCAAAAATCGCCGGCATTGTGATGTGTCAAAGCTATAATCGTCAATACGGAACGAATTTTATCAGTGTAATGCCCACAAATCTTTATGGCCCCGGGGACAATTATCACCCCGATAATTCCCATGTCCTTCCCGGCCTGCTTCGTCGTTTTCACGAAGCTAAAGTCAACAAGACACCGTCGGTAACGATCTGGGGAACGGGTTCACCCCGCCGGGAATTTCTCTATTCGGATGATTGTGCCGACGCCTGCATTTTTCTTATGCAAAACTATAACCACAGCGAAATTGTCAATATCGGTTCGGGACAGGAAGTCACCATTAAGAAGCTTGCCGAAAAAATTCAGAACGTTGTCGGCTAT
>WJLZ01000091.1 GCA_014728215.1 Chitinivibrionales bacterium | reverse complement strand
AGACTGCAGGCTTGTGTCGATCACGGCGCCGTCGACCGACCATTCCACCGAGAAGCTTTTATTCGGATCAACAGATTCGGTGTATTTGCGAAGCTGTACTGCAATTTTATCACCAACGGAATAGAGAGAATCGCCGGCGATCCGGTAGGGATTGACAATATTAACTGTTATAGCAGCAGAGTCAGTCCGCTGGTTGGGGCGGGTCCCGGTGATCGTAACCGTGCCCTGATACGGCTGCGTGAAATAGAGGGTGATTGTCGAATCGGTAAGCATGTCTTCGAACAATGTTGTATCGAGGATGCTTGTGGGTGAGGCGATTTCAATTAATTCGAAGGTATCTTTGCCGGTTGCATAGGTGCGGGTGTAGGGAGTGAATATCTCCTGCTCTGTGCCGGGGAACGGGGTGAGTGTGAGGGAGTAGTCGCCGTGGTAAAGCGGATCTATAGGATTTGAATTAGTATATTTTGCGCATTTCATAAGAAGAAAGGTGCACAATAGGATGATATATATATGTATAGATCTTGATTTCATTAAACATTGACTTAAAATATAAAGGTTATGCCCAAACCTGCAGCGCTTATCAGTGATAATAGTGCCCCAGCATTCCGCCATTTAACCGCATTATCGCGGTTGTCACGATACGCGACTGCATTGGAAATATTCACGTCTTCATCAAGGTATTTTTGGTTGTATTTCTCCGCAGTGGTGTGCCCGCCAACCCAGATAGATAGTCCGGAGGCTAAAAAAGTGCCGACAGCGATTCGCACAGGAATTTTCCACGAGATTCCCTTGTTCTCTTTAGCAGCAGAAGAACCAGCGGTCTCTTTTTCATTGTTAGTATGGTTATAACTACCTTCTCTTTTCCAGGTATAATCAACCGGTACCCCCTCGACATGCTCAACAATACGCCCGGCCCTTGTCAGAGTAGCATACCCGTTTTTTCTGAACACAACGTCTTTCAGGGTAATCTCGGTGCCGTTTGACTCAATGTCCAGCCCGAACGTGCTGTATTCAACTCTTGCATTTGAAAGCACGATTTCTTCAGCGTCGGCAGGTACTTTAATACCGTTCCAGTCAAAGGGCTCGGGCGTTGAACCGGATAAGGGGTCCCGGGTCGAAGTGAAAAGTACCACACTATCCGCGGTACCTTCGCAGATCAATTTCCCTCGTACAATGATTCCGGTAAACGGTTCGAACCGTATTGTGCTGCCGGCAGCAAAAGAAAGCTCTGTGCCGGGGAGAATGTGGATGTTACCGGAGACAACGTAGTTGTCGGAACCATAGTGGCCGGAGAGTTCGCCGGTCAGGTAGGTAACGGGGAAGCAGGGGAGAGAAATGATTATGATATAGTAATAAAAAAAGTACTTCATCTTTTATGATTTATTAATCTTATTATTTTAGCAATCATTCAAATTAGGACGCAAATTAATTCCTTTTGCCAAGCCATTTTCAATAACTATGTAAAGTGCCCATCTGTAATCAAATAGCTCCTTGTCTTCATCTGTTGGTTTTTCTGAGATATAAAGCATCAGATTTTCTGATTGCCTGAACGGTGTCCCAAGGATATTTATAATGTTTTCTTTTGACATTCCTTTTGACATTCCTAAAATATTTTGGAATTCTCCCCAGAAGTCATATTGCCGTGCGTAGATATTATAAAATGATCCGAATTCGGTAATGTTGTTCGAATAGCACCTTTTATGTATCTTTTCTCCAGTACATTCGTTCATCCCATATGAGCTATCAAAAACAAGCTCCCCCTTGTGATATTCAGAAAGAAAATTTTCGATTTCATTTGTACTAATTCTTTTTGTTTGTTTATATTCCTCGGAGAGTGATTCTTCCGATGCAGTAATTTCACTAAAAAAAGTTGAACATAATTTATCATTTTTTATCTCGATTTTTTTATTTTGAGGCGTTGATTGAAGAGAGGCTTCATCATTCCTTTGATTTTCTTTTTTGTGGGAAGAACAAAAGTTCAGCGAAATGGCCAAAAGGATCAAAATTGGAAAGAGCTTGGTTTGCATAAGACATTATCCTTTCTTCAGCAGGTTAAACATTTTCTCTCCACTTAATGATTCTGGTGATTTACAGAAAAAGGAATCTTTAAGGTAGGTAGAATTATATGATCTCACATCAATATGAACCCAGGTCGTTGCTAAAGCCTCATTAGGTTTTGTGGCTTTTGATGGTTCCATGGATAACTTATTCGATTCGTTCCATCTGATTTGCGCGGACATTTTTTCTTTGCACAAAGTTCTTACTTTATCGCAAAGTTTTTGATTTGTTGAAGCATCAGAAGGTCTATACCATTGGTTTGAAGAATTCATAGTAGCTATATGTATATCGACGGCTTTTCCCATGTGGTTTGTTGAGGTTCGACCTTTTTGAGCATTTCGATCGTGGCAACGGTAACCATCATAAAGTATGTGAATTTTCATTTTAGGATCATTCTCTGATTCCAAATAAAAAGATAGTGCCCTTATTGCCCATAAAAGAGACCTATGGACACCTGGATATTCATATTTATGAAAGGCCTCCGCTTTAATGTTATTTTTAAATTCATTTCTATGACGAGCTTTTCCAAATCCGCCACAAAAAGTACACTTGCACTTCAAATCGTCAAAATTAATTGAGTATTTTTCGCCGAATTCGTCAATCGCCTTGGCAGTTTCTTCATCAACCCTTCCAGTCGGGCTTTCCATTTTCATGTAATCCTTTTGAAATTGCTTTACTTTAGATTCCGTTAAGTCGTCAAACGTATCTGAAGGAACCCCTCCGCCAAACCCAGCCAGCCGAATATTGATCTCTTCAACAATTTTCCCCTTATCTCCTTTCTTTATAGCATTTTCCTTCGGAACTTTCCCGCCTTTTGCCGCAATCCTTTGCGCAAACTCCAATGTCTCAGACCCAAGCTCCCCCTCCTTATGCCCGGTAAGCTTTTCCCCGACATCGGTAAGGACGCCGTTAATAATAAACTGCCCTTTAGCGGCCCATTTCTGGAATAGTTTGACCCCGGCTTCCAATTTATCGAAAAACCAGCCGTCGGTTTCACCCGAGTACGCGTCTATTTTCTTCAAATTCTCCTGGGCCTGCTGGACAGGATTGCCTTCCTTGTACTTTTCTTCACCTTTCGAGCCCTTACCTTTCGCAACAGCTTCATCGTCAAAATCACCGTGCTTCAAAACGACCGAAACAGGCTTTGTATACCCCTTCTCAAGCCAGAGATTGATCTCTTT